>JBNMJT010000024.1:0-23039 GCA_050873945.1 Dorea sp. | reverse complement strand
GGTCTAAGAGTGCAAAATTGAGAATATTTGAACACTGCTAGAAGATGGACCGGGCATCAGTTAAGAAAGGAGTGGCGTAGATGGCAGCAAGAAGAGACTATGCGAGCGAAAGACGCCAGTCCGGCGGGTATCATTCCGCTTATTCCAAAGCGGGACTGGCTTATATGTATGGCAATGTAGTGACAAAACCGGAGTATGCCCCGGAAAAGAAAAAAAGACCCGCAAAATCAAAAAAAAGAGTAAGCAGACAAGTGCAGAAAAACAGGAAACGGGCACTTCATATGAATGCGGCATATGTTGTATTTCTCACAATTGCCGCAACGATTGTGTTGCTTTTGTGCGTTAATTATGTACGGTTACAGTCTGAATTAACGAAGAGATCCAAGCATGTAACTGCTTTGCAGGAACAGCTTGCGGATTTAAAAGAAGAAAATACGACAAAATATAATGCAGTTGTAGATTCGGTTAATCTGGATGAGATCAGAGAAAAGGCAATCAATCAGCTTGGAATGACGTATGCTACATCAGATCAGATTGTAGAATATGATAATCCGGCAGCAGATTATGTAAAACAATATGATAATATCCCGGAAAGTGGTGTACTTGCCCAGTCAGACAAGAATAAGAAATAGGTGGGATTATGGCAAAAAAGAAAATAAATTTTTTTAAGAAAAAAATTTCGGCTCTTATGCAGAAAAAGCTAGTAATGCTCTTTGCAGCAATTATACTAGCTTTTATTTTCTTGATTGGATGGATTACTTATATTAATGCTTCAAAGGGCGAAAAATATACGAAAGTTGTTCTGGATCAGCAGCAGTACAATAATCGTACAATTCCATTTAAACGGGGAGATATTGTAGACCGCAACGGAACAAAGCTTGCAACCAGTGAAAGAGTATATAACGTAGTTGTGGATGCAAAGACACTGACAAGCAATAAAAAGTATATGAACCCGACAGTAAAGGCATTGGCAGATAGTTTTAACCTGAAGAAGAAATCTGTCCGGAAGCAGGTGAAAAAGAATCCGAACAGCAGATATCTTGTGCTGAAAAAAGGTGTAAGCTATAAAGAGGCACAGAAATTTGAAAAAATCACGGCGGATACAGAGAAAAATCCGAATGTGCAGGGCGTATGGCTGGAAGAAGATTATACAAGAAAATACCCATATAATACACTGGCGAGTGATGTGATCGGATTTACAACAAATGGAAATGTTGGAAGCAATGGAATAGAAGCTTCATACAATTCCGTTTTGAATGGTACCGATGGAAGAGAGTATGGATATCTGGATGAAGAATCTGGTTATGAAAGAACGGTAAAAGAACCGGATAATGGAAGTACGGTTGTGTCTACGATCGATCTACAGGTTCAAAGTATTGTAGAACAGCATGTGCTGGCGTTTAATGAAGAACATAAGGATGAAGAAACGGAAGGAGAGGGAAGTAAGAATACCGGTGTGATCGTTATGAATCCACAGAACGGAGAGATCTTAGCCGAGGCGTCTTATCCAAATTATGACCTGAATCATCCAAGAGACCTGACGAAATATTACACGGAAGAACAGTTAAAAGAAATGACAGATCAGGAAAAGCTGGATACATTAAATGATCTCTGGAATAACTATTGTGTAAGTAATACATATGAACCCGGATCTACATTTAAGCCATTTACAATATCGGCAGGACTGGAACTGGGAGATCTGAAAGGAAATGAAAGTTACGTCTGTGGTGGTGTGATGCATGTCGGAGATCATGATATTCATTGCAGTAACAGATCGGGACATGGCCAGGAGACACTGAAGCAGGCATTGGAAAATTCCTGTAACGTGGCATTGATGCAGATCGGTGCAAGTATTGGAACGGAAGAATTCTGCAGATATCAGAGATTGTTTGGATTTGGAGAGTATACAGGAATTGATCTTCCGGGAGAAGGCGAAACGAGCGGTCTGTTGTATACACCGGCAACGATGGATCCGGCCAGTCTGGCAACCAATGCGTTTGGACAGAACTTTAATGTTACGATGACGCAGATGGCAGCATCATTTTGTTCGCTGATCAATGGCGGTAATTATTATGAGCCGCATGTAGTAAAACAGATTCAGGATGAGAATGGAAATGTATCAGAAAATAAAGATCCGGTACTGGTAAAAAAGACAATTTCCAAGGAAACCAGTGATATCATTAAAGATTATATGCTGGGCGTAGTGGAAGAAGGAACCGGTGCAAGTGCGGCAGTAGAAGGTTATGCAGTAGGTGGAAAGACCGGTACAGCGGAGAAACTTCCGCGTGGAAATGGTAAATATCTCGTTTCGTTTATCGGATACGCACCACAGGAAAATCCACAGGTTATGGTGTATGTTGTAATTGATGAGCCGAATTCGGCAGTACAGGCCAACAGTGGATATGCAACACAGCTTGCATCACAGATCATGACAGATATATTCCCGTATCTTGGAGTAGAGAAAAAAGCGGACAGTGATACAACTGCTGCAACGGAGGATGTGGCAGGAACAGAATCAGCAGCCCAGACAGCACAGCAGTAATGTAAAAAACGGAAATCATAACCCCATAGAAGCTTTCATAAATTATAAAAAAGCTTCTGTGGGGATTTTTTTGTGAAAAACAAGACGTTTCATAAAAAGAAAATACTATTTGTATTTGTAAGTGCATTTGTTATGATTCTGTATCTGATTGGGAGGCTGGTATATCTGATGGTGTTCGATGCGGAATATTACCAGAAAAAGGCAGAAGACCTGCATGAAAGGGAACGGGATATTAAGGCGGCGAGAGGAGAAATTGTGGACCGGAACGGGATCGTGCTGGCAACAAATCGTACAGTATGTACGATTTCGGTCATCCACAGTCAGATCAGTAATCCGGAAAAAGTCATCAGAAAATTATCGGAATTATTAGAGATGGATGAATCACAGGTGAGAAAACGGGTGGAAAAAATCTCTTCTATTGAAAGAATTAAATCAAATGTAGATAAAAAAACAGGAGATAAGATCAGAAATCTCGGACTGGAAGGTGTGAAAGTGGATGAGGATTTTAAGCGGTATTATCCATATGATGATCTGGCGTCAAAGGTTCTTGGGTTTACAGGGGGTGACAATCAGGGGATTATAGGACTGGAAGTAAAATATGAAAAATATCTGAAAGGGATTGACGGAAAAATCCTGACAACGACAGATGCAAGAGGAATCGAACTGGAGGGGATAGCAGAGGACAGAAAAGAACCGGTGGCAGGGAATACATTGAAAATCAGCCTGGATTATAATATACAGAAATATGCGATGCAGATGGCGGAAAAGGTCAGGCTGGAAAAACAGGCAGAGAAAGTGGCTGTGTTGCTTATGAATCCACAGAATGGTGAAATCTATGCGATGGTAAATGTGCCGGAATTTAATCTGAATCAGCCGTTTGAGCTGGATAAGGAAGAAATTTCCAGTGAAAATATGACAGATGAACAGAAACAGGATGCATTGAATCAAATGTGGAGAAATGGATGTATCAATGATACATATGAGCCGGGAAGTACGTTCAAGATTATTACAGCATCTGCGGGACTGGAGGAAGGTGCAGTACATCTGGAAGACAGATTCAGCTGTCCGGGGTATAAGGTAGTGGAAGACCGCAGGATACGGTGCCATAAAGCAGGAGGACATGGGGCAGAGAATTTTGTACAGGGGATACAGAACTCTTGTAATCCGGTATTTATTGAAGTGGGACTGAGGATTGGAGTAGACAGGTTCTGTGATTATTTCCGGCAGTTTGGACTGATGGATCTGACGGGTGTGGATATTCCCGGAGAAGCAGGGACGATCATGCACAAAAAGGAGAATATCGGGCAGGTGGAACTGGCAACGATAAGTTTCGGACAGTCGTTTCAGATCACCCCGGTCCAGCTTGCCGCAACCGTCAGTGCACTGGTTAATGGAGGAAAACGGGTGATACCTCATTTTGGAATAGAGGTACAGAATAAAGAAAGTAAGACGACGAAAAAATTCCATTATACGGAAAAAAAGCATATCGTTTCAGAAGAAACTTCGCAAACGATGCGGATGCTTCTGGAAAGCGTAGTTTCCGAAGGATCAGGAAAAAATGCGTATGTAGAAGGATACCGGATTGGCGGTAAGACGGCGACTTCCCAGACACTTCCGCGAAGTGCCCACAAATATATTTCTTCTTTTGTGGGATTTGCGCCTGCGGATGATCCGGAAATACTTGGAATGTGTGTGATCTATGATCCGCAGGGAGTATATTATGGCGGAACAATCGCCGCACCTGTGATTGGAAATATTTTTGAAAATATATTGCCGTATCTTGGCATTGAAAAACAACAGGAAATGCAGTATACTAGGTAAAGTTAGAGATTAACTGAATAACAAAAGAATTAAAGAGGTGGATTATGGATTATAAGGTGTTTATTCCGGTATTGATTTCATTTGTATTAAGTGTGATTCTTGGTCCTCTTGTGATACCTGTACTTAGAAGACTAAAGATGGATCAGACAGAAAGAGAAGATGGTGTAAAATCTCATCTGAAGAAAGCAGGAACCCCGACGATGGGAGGCGTAATGATCCTGTTATCTGTTGTGATCACTTCCGTTATTTATATCGGGCGTTATCCGAAGATTATCCCGATTCTGTTCCTGACACTTGGATTCGGACTGATCGGATTTTTAGATGACTATCTGAAGGTTGTCATGAAACGTTCTGACGGACTGTATCCAAAACAGAAGATGGCACTTCAGATTGTGGTGACTGCAATTTTTGCATTTTATATGGTGAAGTTTGCAGGAGTTCCGCTGACAATGCTGATTCCGTTTACAGGCGGTAAGTACCTGAATATCGGATGGGCTGCAATTCCACTGATGTTTTTTGTCGTGATCGGAACTGTTAATGGTGTGAATTTTACAGACGGTCTGGACGGACTGGCATCGAGTGTTACAGTACTTGTTGCAACGTTCTTTACTGTTGTTGCAATCGGGACGAAAAGTGGTATTGAACCGATCACATGTGCGGTGGTAGGAGCTCTTCTCGGATTCCTGCTTTTCAATGTATATCCGGCGAGTGTATTCATGGGAGATACCGGATCACTGGCATTGGGCGGATTTGTGGCTTCTGCGGCATATATGCTCCAGATGCCTATCTTTATCATCATTGTTGGATTTATCTATCTGGTAGAAGTATTATCAGTTATGATCCAGGTAACATATTTTAAAAAGACCGGCGGTAAGAGAATCTTTAAGATGGCGCCGATACATCATCATTTTGAGCTGTGTGGATGGTCAGAGACAAGAGTTGTTGCAGTATTTTCAATTATCACAGCAATTTTATGCCTGATTGCTCTGATGGCTATGTAGGAGGATATCATGGAAGTAAAAGATAAAAAAGTACTTGTGTTTGGTCTGGGAATCAGTGGGATCGGCGCAGGAAAGATCCTGGAAAAACAAGGGGCAGATGTTGTCCTGTATGATGGAAACAAGAAACTGACAGAAGAAAAAGTAAGAAAACAGCTGGGCGAAGACAGCAGTGCAGAGATTGTGATCGGAGAATTTCCGGAAGAACTTCTGAAAGACCTGGATATGACAGTATTAAGTCCTGGTGTGCCGACAGACCTTCCGGTAATTGAAGACATGCGTGCGCAGGGAGTGACTGTGATCGGAGAAGTAGAACTTGCATACCAGTTTGGAAAAGGGGATGTGCTTGCGATTACGGGAACGAATGGAAAGACCACAACAACGACTCTTCTGGGTGAGATTATGAAGAATTATCAGGAGAATGTATTTGTTGTCGGCAATATCGGAACCCCATATACAACAGTGGCAGCAGATATGACAGAAGATTCGGTCGCAGTTGCGGAGATGAGCAGCTTCCAGTTGGAAAGTATTGTTGATTTCCGTCCGAAGGTCAGTGCAATTCTGAACTTTACACCGGATCATCTGAACCGTCATCATACGATGGAAGCATATGTGAATGCAAAGAAGAACATTGCAAAGAATCAGACAGAAGACGACTATTGTGTTTTGAATTACGAGGATGAACTGACCAGAGAATTTGGAACAGAGATAAAAGCAAAGGTTCTATATTTTAGCAGCCAGCGTAAACTAGAAGAAGGAATCTATCTGGAAGATGGGAATATCATTTACAATTACGGCGGGGGCAGAGAGACAATCTGCCATGTAGATGAACTGCAGATTCTTGGAACACATAATCATGAAAATGTAATGGCAGCATGTGCGATGGCAGCAGTCTATGGAGTTCCTGTAGATGTGATCCGTGAAAGTGTCAAAGCCTTTAAAGGTGTGGAGCATCGTATTGAATATGTGACGGAAAAGAATGGCGTGGCATACTATAATGATTCCAAGGGAACGAATCCGGATGCCGCAATCAAAGGAATCCAGGCAATGAAACGCCGGACAGTTCTGATCGGCGGAGGATATGACAAAGGATCTGAATATACAGAGTGGATAAATAGTTTTGATGAAAAAGTAAAGAAGCTGATCCTTCTTGGTGATACAAAAGAGAACATTGCAGCAGATGCAGAGAAATGTGGATTTACAGATTATATGTTTGTAGATTCATTTGAAGAAGCTGTTCTTACGGCTGCAAAGATTGCTGAGCCGGGAGAAGCAGTTCTGCTTTCGCCTGCATGCGCAAGCTGGGATATGTTCCCTAGTTATGAGGTACGTGGAGAAAAGTTCAAAGAGATTGTAAATTCCTTATAAGGAGTGAACTGTTTGGATCATTCGAAACAAAAATCAGGTGACCGTATTATGGTGGCTGTGCTGGGAATTATCATTGCAACAGGGCTTGTGATTTTATACAGTACAAGTGCATATAACGGAGAAGTTAAATTCCAGGATTCGTTTTATTATCTGAAAAAACAGATGTTTGCAACATTTCTTGGAATGGCAGGTATGTGGATGATCTCCAAAGTGAATTATCATATCTGGAAAAAATGGGCAGTGCCGGCGTATCTTATGTCAATTTTGCTGGGAGCTGCGGTGTTGTTGTTCGGAGATGAATATAATGGGTCCAAAAGATGGTTATCTTTGGGCCCGTTTTCTTTTCAACCGTCAGAATTCGCTAAGGTTGCGGTGATTATATTTCTGACATATCTGATTATACGGAATGCAGGAGAAACAGGAAAATTCAGTACAGTGTGTAAGATTGTGATCAGTGTGCTGCCGGTGGCAGGTCTGGTAGGGGCGAGTAATCTCAGTACAGCAGTTATCATACTCGGAATTGCGGTAATACTTGTGTTTGTTTCAAGTCCGAAGTATGGGCAGTTTGCATGGGTGATATTTCTGGGATGTGTATTCATGGGAGTATTTCTGGCAATGGAAAGTTATCGTCTGGAACGCCTGCAGATATGGAGACATCCGGAAGAATATGAAAAAGGATATCAGACGCTACAGGGATTATATGCAATCGGTTCGGGAGGATTGTTTGGCAAAGGTCTTGGAAGCAGTATTCAGAAACTGGGTTTTGTTCCAGAGGCGCAGAACGATATGATTTTTTCGATTATTTGTGAGGAACTGGGACTTATCGGAGCATCCTTTGTCCTTTTATTGTTTCTTGTACTGATATGGCGGTTCTTTGTAATTGCTGTGCATGCACCGGATCTGGAAGGAGCATTGATTGCCGCGGGCGCGATGGCACATATGATGATTCAGGTGATCTTGAATATAGCGGTTGTGACGAATACGATTCCGAATACAGGGATTACACTTCCGTTTATCAGCTATGGAGGAACATCGGTTATGTTCCTGCTTTTTGAAATGGGACTTGTGCTGAATGTGTCATCTTTGGTAAAATGATATACGTGTGGATGAAATGCAAGGATGAAAGGAAGTATGAACAAAAATATGGGAAAACAGAATCCTGCAAAAGGGAAAAAAAGAAAAAAAAGCACAAAGAAAAAGCATCGTATATATGCTGCTGTAGTACTGATGCTGGCGGCCGCTATCGTGATACTGGGACTTGTGCTGTTATTTTATATTCAGGATATCCAGGTGGAAGGGAATACATATTCTGACAGCAGGGAGATCGTAAACTGTGTAAAAAATGACAGGTTGTCTTCGAACTCTATCTATGTGACAGCAAAATATGCACTTGGGAAAGGGAAAAAACCAGAGTGTCTGGAATCTGTCAGGGTACAGATGAAAAATCCGTGGACGATAAAGGTCACGGTGAAAGAAAAGACGATTGTAGGATGTGTTAAATCGGGAAAGGAATATTTCGATTTTGACCAGACCGGGCTGGTCGTGTATAAGTCTGATGTACAGGAAAATGGAGTTCCGATTGTCTCTGGAATGAAGATAAAACGGGCAGAACTGTATAAGGAGCTGAAAACTTCAAAACAGACAAAATTTGACATGATAACAGAAGCTTGTACAGACAGCAGGAAGTATGGAATCAAACCAGAAAAAATCAGAATAAAGAACGGCCAGATTTACATGGAATTTGGAAGTGTAAGTGTGTGTCTCGGAAATCAGGTTTCAGAGGAACAGATTGTACAGATCAAACCGATTCTGAAAAAACTCGGGGATAAAGCGGGAATCCTGCATTTGGAGACCTATTCAGAGAACAATACTACGATCACTTTTGAAATGGAAGAAATTTCACAAGAAAATTAGAAAAATTAGAGAAATTCTATTGATATTTTACACGAAAGTCTATATTATATACTATATATAGCAAACTGAGTTCATCTCACTTGCTCTATCAATGGGATGTATAATATATAATAAGGATAACAAAGGAGGAGAAACCCTTGCTAGAAATTAAAACAAATGAATCAGAAGCAGCGGCAAAAATAATTGTTGTTGGAGTCGGCGGAGGCGGTAACAACGCTGTAAACCGAATGATTGATGAGCAGATTGCCGGTGTTGAATTTATAGCGGTCAATACAGATAAACAGGCACTTCAGCTGTGTAAAGCACCGACACTGATGCAGGTCGGTGATAAGATCACGAAAGGTCTGGGAGCTGGTGCAAGACCGGAAGTTGGCGAGAAAGCTGCAGAAGAAAGCGCAGAAGAAATATCTGCAGCACTGAAAGGTGCCGACATGGTATTCGTAACATGCGGTATGGGTGGTGGTACCGGAACAGGTGCTACACCAGTGATTGCCCGTATTGCAAAAGAACAGGGAGCATTAACAGTTGGTGTTGTAACAAAACCTTTCCGTTTTGAATCCAAGACACGTATGAACAATGCCCTTGCAGGAATTGAAAAATTAAAAGAAAGTGTGGATACACTGATCGTAATTCCAAATGATAAACTACTGGAAATTGTTGACAGACGCACAACGATGCCGGAAGCTTTAAAGAAAGCTGATGAAGTGTTACAGCAGGGTATTCAGGGAATCACAGACCTGATCAATGTACCTTCACTGATCAACCTTGACTTCGCAGACGTACAGACTGTTATGACAGATAAGGGTATTGCCCATATCGGTATCGGTCAGGGACGCGGCGATGATAAAGCACTGGAAGCTGTAAAACAGGCTGTTGCCAGTCCACTTCTGGAGACAACGATTGCCGGAGCATCACATGTTATCATTAACGTATCCGGAGATATTACACTTATGGATGCAGCTGATGCAGCAGAATATGTACAGGAGCTTGCCGGAGAAGATGCAAATATCATCTTTGGTGCTATGTATGATGATTCCAGAGCAGATGAAGCAACAATCACTGTAATTGCTACAGGACTTCACAACGTTGGGGGAAGTGCTTCAAAATTAAAATCAAGACTGGAAAATCAGGGAAGAACATCTGCAATGCCACATGGTCAGCAGGGACATGCATCTGCATACGAGAGACCAGTACGTCAGAGCAGTTCTATGTATGGACAGCAGCAGGCAGCCCGTACACAGCAGGCAGAACGTCCGGTATCACCAAGACTTGATTTTGGAACAACGACACAGAGAGAGACAACAGGAGCATCAACTGTAAGACGTCCGATGGGTGGAACAACTCCTACACTGGATACACCTAGAACACCTACAAGTAAGGTGAAAGAACAGTCTATCAAGATTCCTGGTTTCTTTAAAAAATAATCACATAAAGAAACATATTACTTAGAATATAGAGAACCTGTTATTTACTGACAGGTTCTCTTGTGTATTCGGTATACAAAAAAGATCGTACATGGATTGGCGGAAGCTGATCTGTATACGGTCTTTTTTGATTGTCTCGCATTCGAAAGAAGCTCTATTTTTTCTTACTTTCTCTTACTTTTACTGATATGTTCGCCGGGTTACGAGAGCTGTCGAACGAAAAACGGAATAACATACAGCATCTGACAAAATCCTTTCGAAAGAATTTATATAATGTTACTTGTTTGAAACAACTATTTGATTTCTGTGCACGGAAAGAGAAAGAAGGCCTGATGTGTACTATGAATTGTATGTAGATGTGTTCTTTATGGTGAATTTTACAATGGATGTGATCCTTTTGAGTTTACTGAAGAAAGCACTTGTCTGTCCGGTCGGATACGGGCGCGTTATGGCAGGTGCAGCGGTTGGAGCACTGCTGACGTGTATTACCATTCTTATTTTTCGAAAAACACCTGCATTAAGATTTGTAGTATTTCATGGAGTCATTAATGTAGTGATGATAAAAACCGGACTCGGTTTGAGATGGGGACGGGAATTGTTCAGAGGGTGGATCATCCTGTATATAGAGTCTTTTCTGTTAGGAGGAGTATTCCAGTTCTTTTCACAGTATTTGAGACAGGGAAGCCTGTTTTTTGTGCTGGCGGTGTGTGGTTACTATCTGACAGCGGGAATCTGGAAATTAATTTTATTTTTTACGGAAAAAGCCGGCCGTTATTGTGAGGTGGAAATTTTTTTCAAGGGCAGAAGTAAAAGATTAAAGGCACTTGTCGATACAGGAAATACATTGAAAGATGATATTAGCAGAGATCCGGTCAGTGTTATAACCAAGAAGACTGTAAAACAGCTGACAGGAGAAGAACTGCCGGAACGATTCCGATATATTCCTTACCATTCGATCGGAAAGCAGGAAGGTGTTATGCCTGCATTCCGACTGGATAAGATACAGATCATACGGGATGGAAACAAGACTTATGTGGAACATCCGTTAGTGGCAGTAAGTGAAGAAGAATTAGGTTCAGAAAATTATCAGATGATTATCAATCCAGATATATTGGCAGGAGGAAAGAAAAATGGTGATAAAAGTAGCAGTTCCACATCAGTTTAAATTGAAAGTGATTCCGGATTTCCGTTCTCTCTTTTTCTCAGACAGAAAAGATATCCATTACATAGGCGGATCGGATATTCTTCCGGCACCGTTAGAAACAGGTGAGGAAAAGCAGGCAATACAGGAACTTGGAACGGAGAATGATGAGCATGCAAGAAAGATGCTGATCGAACATAATCTTCGCCTGGTTGTGTATATTGCGAAGAAATTCGACAATACAGGAGTCGGAGTAGAGGATTTAATTTCTATAGGTACGATTGGATTAATAAAAGCAATTAATACGTTTAATCCGGATAAAAATATTAAACTTGCAACCTATGCATCCAGATGTATTGAAAATGAGATCCTGATGTATCTGAGGAGAAACAGTAAGACGAAGATGGAAGTGTCGATCGACGAGCCCTTAAATGTTGACTGGGATGGGAACGAACTGCTGTTATCGGATATCCTGGGGACGGAAGAAGATGCGGTCTATAAAGATCTGGAAAATGAAGCTGAGAAAAAAGTGCTGATCAAGGCGATCAGCCGTCTGTCAGGAAGAGAGCAGATGATCATCCGGATGCGGTTCGGTCTGGGAACCGTTGACGGAGAAGAGAAGACACAGAAAGAAGTGGCAGATATGCTTGGAATTTCCCAGTCTTACATATCCAGATTAGAGAAAAAGATTATGCAAAGATTACGCCGGGAAATGGTGAAGTATTCTTAGAAATGTGCTACAATAAAAAGAAAAAGGGGTTGGTCATATGAGACTTAGCTTTTTTGGAGCAGCCCATGAAGTGACTGGAAGCTGCCATCTTCTTGAAGCATGCGGAAAGAACATCCTGATCGACTGCGGAATGGAACAGGGACCGGATCTTTATGAGAATCAGGAACTTCCTGTTTCGCCGGGAGAGGTGGATTACATTCTTCTGACACATGCACATATTGATCATTCCGGAAATATTCCACTGCTGGTGAAAAAGGGATTTTCCGGTGAGATCATTACCACATTTGCAACAGCAGATCTTTGTAACATTATGCTTCGTGACAGCGCACACATCCAGGAATTTGAGGCAGAATGGAGAAACAGAAAGGCAAGGAGAAGCGGAGAGCCGGAATACGAACCGATTTACACGGTTGCAGATGCAGATGCGGCAACGAAGCTTCTTGCACCGGTAGATTACGGACAGAAGATTACTCTATGCGATGGAATTGAAGTAAGATTCAACGATGTTGGACATCTGCTCGGATCGGCAAGTATCGAAGTGTGGATAACCGAGGGAGATGTTTCTAAGAAAGTTGTATTTTCCGGGGATGTGGGAAATATCAATCAGCCGATCATCAAAGATCCGCAGCTTGTGAAAGAGGCAGATTATGTAGTGATCGAATCTACATACGGGGACCGTACACACGGGGATGAGATCCCGGACTATGTGGGTGAATTTACAAGGATCTTACGTGAGACATTCCAGAAGGGCGGCAATGTAGTCATTCCGTCTTTTGCAGTTGGACGTACGCAGGAGATTTTGTATTTTATCCGTGAGATCAAAGAGAAGAACCTGTTACCGGAATTCCCGGGATTTGAGGTCTATGTGGACAGTCCACTTGCGATCGAAGCAACGAATGTATTCAATAAAAATGTCAAAGGCTGCTTTGATGAAGAGGCAATGGCACTGGTAAATCAGGGAATCAACCCGCTGTTGTTCCCGGGACTGAAGACAACGATCACCAGCGATGAATCCAGACAGATCAACTTTGATACGAAACCGAAGGTTATCCTGTCGGCATCCGGTATGTGTGAAGCCGGTCGTATCCGGCATCATCTGAAACACAATCTGTGGCGCCAGGAATGTACGATCTGCTTTGTGGGATATCAGGCAGTCGGAACGCTTGGACGGAAGCTGATTGAGGGTGCAGAGAGTGTGAAGCTGTTCGGTGAAAATATCACAGTCAATGCCAAGATCGAGGTGTTAAAAGGAATCAGCGGACATGCAGATATGAACGGACTTTTGAACTGGCTCAGGGGATTCGAAAAAGTACCGGACCGTGTGATGGTTGTGCATGGTGAAGATACCGTGACGGATCATTTCGCAAAACTGGTAGAAGATACATTCGGCTGTCCTGCATTTGCACCATATTCCGGCGGATCGGTAGATCTGGCGGCGAACGAGATCATAACGATCGGACAGAAGATTCCGAAGAAATCTGAAGAGAAACCGAGTAAGCTTAAGAGTGCATCCGCATTTAACCGTCTGGTGGCAGCTGCAAAACGCTTGCTGAATGTTGTATATAAGAATGAAGGACTGGCGAATAAGGATATGGCCAAGTTCGAAACCCAGATCCAGAATCTGGCAGATAAATGGGACAGATAACGCAGAATCTGTCAGATGTCAAGGACTAAAAGTTTTTTTAATTTCATAAGAAACCGCATAAGCCTGTGTGATAAGGAGCATCATCTTATTAGAAA
Organism: Dorea sp.; assembly: GCA_050873945.1. GTDB lineage: Bacteria > Bacillota > Clostridia > Lachnospirales > Lachnospiraceae > Dorea_A. Next base: position 9,361 of record JBNMJT010000024.1, on the reverse strand, counting down.
CTGATGGATGAGATTCTGACAGGAGGTCTGTAATGGCACAGGGAAAGGTTGAGATATGCGGTGTGAATACGGCAAAGCTTCCGATCCTGAATGAAGAGGAGAAGGAAGCTTTGTTTGTACGTATTAAGGAAGGAGACCAGGAAGCAAAAGAAGAGTACATCAAAGGAAACTTAAGGCTGGTTCTAAGCGTGATAAGACGCTTCGGGGCAAGCGGGGAGAATCCGGACGATCTGTTCCAGATCGGCTGCATCGGACTGATCAAGGCGGTCAACAATTTTAATACGGAATTAGAGGTAAAATTTTCCACCTATGCGGTACCTATGATCGTCGGAGAGATCAGAAGGTACATGAGAGATAACAATTCCATCCGCGTCAGCCGGTCGCTCAGGGATACGGCGTATAAGGCAATCTATGCGCGGGAAAATTACATGAAGAAGAACCAGAAAGAACCGACAGTACAGGAGATTGCGGCAGAAATCGGCATATCCAAAGAGGATATCGTATTCGCGCTGGACGCGATCCAGGTACCGATGAGTCTGCAGGAGCCGGTCTATAATGACGGCGGAGATGCGTTGTATGTAATGGATCAATTAAGTGATCAGACGAACAAAGAAGAAAAATGGGTGGAAGATCTGTCACTGGAGGAAGCGATGAAACACCTGGGCGAACGGGAACGTTATATTATCAGACTCCGGTTCTTCCAGGGGAAAACCCAGATGGAAGTGGCGGACGAGATACAGATCTCCCAGGCCCAGGTCAGCAGGCTGGAAAAGAATGCATTAAAAACAATGCGTCAGTACCTTATCTAAGGGCTGACGCATTTTTAGCTGTCATGCAATACTAAAAAAACCAGTGGATTTTTTTTAGTATTGCATTTTTGTCAGTCTCATACTATGATATTTGCAGGAGGAATTTGTATAATGAAAGCTTGTATATTTGATCTGGATGGAACATTAACAAATACATTGGAATCTATGACATATTCTGTGAACCTGACATTGAAAGAGATGGGACTTTCCCAGATTACGAAGGAGCAGTGCAGAATGTTTGTCGGAAACGGAGCAAGAGTTCTGATTGAAGAGTCGCTGAAAGTGTCGGGGGACCCGGACGCTTCGAGAATTGAAGAAGGAATGGAAATTTATGGACGTATATTTGATCAGAACTGTACATATCATGTAACACCTTACGATGGAATTCCAGAGATGTTGAACACATTGAAAGAAAGAGGAATTCATCTGGCAGTCCTTTCAAATAAGCCGGACCGTCAGACAGTTAAGGTTGTGAAGGAAATCTTTGGAGAAGAACTGTTTGACTATGCACAGGGACAGAAGGAAGGCATCCGCAGAAAGCCGGAGCCGGACGGAGTATGGTATCTGATGGAACAGATGCAGGTGTCAAAAGAAGAATGTCTGTATATCGGAGATTCGGAAGTTGATGCGGCAACCGGAAAGAATGCAGGTCTTGAGACGATAGGCGTGCTGTGGGGATTCCGGGACAGAACAACGTTAGAAACTGCGGGGGCAGATCATCTGATCGCAAGACCGGAAGAACTGCTGCAGTTTGTGTAATATTACGATAAGGGAGGTTGAGATGTATGTACGAGTATGATGAGGAATGTCTGCAGACCTTTATTATGAATCAGGGTCAGCTGTTTGACGAACCGGTTGCAGAGACTTTGGAAGAGGCAGAGGCTTTTCTGGAGGATTGTATGGCTGCTGTCGTAGATAATATCGGAGAAGTCAGAGAATTCCTGGATCAGGAAGGAATGGACGTCAGTGGAATGTCTGACGAAGAGATTGAAGACGCATCGGAAGTATTCGCACTTTCAGATGGTCGTTATCTCATCGTTGAAGGATAAAAACAAAAGGCGAAAATACCTGCCGGAGGGTCACAGAGACCGCCGGCAGACGGTTCTAAAAGTAGAAAAGTCCAGCAATTGCTAGACTTTGTCTACAGTCTGAAAGCCGTAACTACTTTGTAGTTCCGGCTTTTTTCAGTGCAGTTTCAATGGCCTGGACGATCAGCTGGGAAGTATAAGGCGTGTCGGACGAATACTGGATACTGTCGAGAGACTGTTTTTTATAGATCTGTTCGGCGATATCTTCAATTGCAGGCTCAATAAATGGATACATGGTCGTGATCGATTCATTCAGATTAGTAAAACGGATGGAGTTGATACGGGATTCGTCTACGGTCACTTCGACTTCCAGAGCGGTATTGTTTAAAGTGATATCCGAGGTATAGATTCCCGGAGTATAGATCCGTTTGTCTTTGGAATCGGAGCGGTGTCCCGGACGGAACATGAATATCAGAAGCAGGATCAGGACGATGGCCAGTACTGCGAAAATAACGGTATAGATGATTTCTTTCATGTGAAGTACAACAATTTTTGTTTTGGAACTCATAGTGAGACCTCCTGGTATATTATTTCAAAGATTGTTTTATTTTCTATAATGTATGAAAAACGTGGAAGAATTATTCATTTAATTTTTCCGTGACAAATGGAAAAGGTTCTTGTAGAATGATAAAAGAAATGGAAGGTGAAGAATTATGTTTATTATTGCAGGACTTGGGAATCCTACACTTCAGTACGAAGGAACCAGACATAATGTAGGATTTGATGTCATAGATATGCTGGCAGACAGATATAATATTTCTGTAGATGGAAGAAAAGGAAGAGCACTGGTCGGAAAAGGAATGATCGGCGGACAGAAGGTGCTGCTGGTAAAACCGCAGACCTATATGAATCTGAGCGGGGAAAGCTTAAGAGAACTGGTCAATTATTATAAGATTGATGAAGAGCATGAACTTCTGGTGATCTATGATGATATCAGTCTGGATGTGGGGCAGTTACGGATCCGTAAGAAAGGAAGTGCCGGAGGGCATAACGGAATTAAAAATATCATTGCGAACCTTGGAACGGATGTATTTCCGAGAATCAAGATCGGTGTGGGCGAGAAGCCGAAGAAATATGACCTGGCGGATTGTGTGCTTGGACATTTTTCGAAAGAAGACCGTGAATTGATGGAAGAAGGTTATGACCGCGCGGATCATGCGGTGGGAATGATCTTAAATGGAGAGATCGAGGCTGCCATGAATCAGTATAACAGGAAAGTAAAGCCTAAGGAGGCATAAAAAGATGCAGGGCTTAATCGGGCCATTAAAGGAACTGGCAGAGTTTGAAGAACTCTGTAAGAATAAGAAAAAAGATGCAGGGATGATCCGTGTATGCGGATGCGTGAATTCCCAGAAATCTCATATGATGTATGCACTTGGCGATGGCTGTAAATATAAAGTCATCGCCTGTTCCAGTGAGACAAAAGCAAAACAGATCTACGAAGAATATCGTTTTCTGGACAGCAATACCTATCTGTATCCGGCGAAGGATTTTCTGTTCTATCAGGCGGACATCCGAAGTAAAGAACTGGTGAAGCAGAGAATGGAAGGAATCCAGGCAGTGCTTGCAGAAGAACCGGTGACGGTCGTGACAAGTCTGGACGGGTTCATGGATCATCTTGCGCCGAAGGAAAGTATAGAAGGAAAAGTACTGGAGATACAAAATGACAGTGTCCTGAGGTTAGATGAGATGGCAGAGAAGCTTGCGGCTGTAGGATATGACAGGGAAGTGCAGGTAGAAGGACCGGGACAGTTCGCCGTGCGCGGAGGGATACTGGACATCTATCCTCTGACGGAAGAACTTCCGGTGAGGATTGAACTCTGGGGAGATGAGGTGGATTCCATCCGTACCTTTGATGTGGAGAGCCAGAGATCCATTGAGAACCTGACAGAAATCACGATCTATCCGGCAGTGGAATTCCCGCAGGGAGAAGAAAAGGGCGTTTCGTTTCTGGATTATTTTCCGGAAGAAGACACCATCCTTTTCTTGGATGAACCGGTGCGTCTTGTGGAGCGTGGACAGAACATTGAAGATGAATTCATGGAAGCGCAGAAGAAGCGGCTGGAGAGTGGCTATGAACTGGAAGAGGAAGAAGCGAAGATATTCCCGGTTGCAGATATCCTGAAGAAGATCAACACTTATAGCAGTATCGGCTTTTTCGCTTTGGAGATGAAATGTAAGGGACTGGAAGTAAGAGAGTCTTATGAGATTCAGGCAACGGGCGTGAATCCGTATAATAACAGTTTTGAGATGCTGACACAGGATCTCAAGAGACTGAAAAGAAACGGATACAGGGTGATCCTGCTGTCCGGATCGAGAACCCGTGCAAAGCGTCTGGCGGAGGATCTGAGGGATTATAACCTGAGCAGTTATTACAGTGAAGATCTGGACCGGGAAGTAAAGCCGGGAGAGATCATGACGGCATATGGATATATTGCAGAAGGTTATGAATATCCGATGCTCAAGTTCACGGTGATCGCAGAGTCAGACATTTTCGGAAAAAGAAAAAAGAAGAAAAAAAGAAAGACTTACGAAGGGCGCAAGATCCAGAGCTTCTCGGAACTGAAGCCGGGAGATTATGTCGTTCATGAGAACCACGGTGTCGGTGTCTATCAGGGGATCGAAAAGATTGTTGTAGACAAGATCTCCAAGGATTATATGAAGATCTCGTATGCACAGGGCGGAAATCTCTATATTCCGGCAACACAACTCGATCTGATACAGAAATACGCCAGTGCCGATGCCAAGAAACCGAAGCTGAATAAGCTGGGAACCCAGGAGTGGAACCGGACCAAGACGAAGGTGCGCGGTGCGGTAAAAGAGATCGCAAGGGATCTGGTGAAGCTGTATGCGGCGAGACAGGAACAGGATGGTTATGTCTACGGAGAAGATACAGTCTGGCAGCGGGAGTTCGAGGAGATGTTCCCGTTTGAAGAGACGGAAGATCAGATGATGGCGATCGAGGCTGTGAAAAAAGATATGGAAAGCCACAAGATCATGGACCGTCTGGTCTGCGGGGATGTCGGATTCGGCAAGACAGAGGTTGCGATCCGTGCGGCATTCAAAGCGGTACAGGAGAGCAAGCAGGTGGTCTATCTGGTTCCGACAACGATTCTTGCACAGCAGCATTACCGGACATTCGTACAGCGTATGAAGGACTTTCCGGTGCGGATCGATCTGATGTGCAGATTCCGCACGCCGGCACAGCAGAAGAAGACGGTCGAAGATGCGAAAAAGGGACTGGTGGATATCATCATCGGAACGCACCGGGTACTGAGCGAAGATCTGAAGTTCAAAGATCTTGGTCTTCTGATCATTGATGAAGAGCAGCGGTTCGGTGTGCAACACAAGGAAAAGATCAAGAAATTAAAGGAAAATGTGGACGTACTGACGCTTACGGCAACTCCGATCCCGAGAACACTTCATATGAGTCTGATCGGAATCCGTGACATGAGTGTACTGGAAGAAGCACCGAATGACCGTATGCCGATCCAGACGTATGTCATGGAATATAATGATGAGATGGTACGTGAGGCGATCGAACGGGAGTGCGCGAGACAGGGACAGGTCTACTATGTCTACAACCGTGTGGAAGATATCGATGAAGTAGCAGGACATGTACAGAAACTGGTACCGGATCTGACGGTTGCCTACGCGCACGGACAGATGCGGGAGCATGAACTGGAGCGGATCATGTATGACTTTATCAATGGAGAGATCGACGTACTGGTATCCACGACGATCATAGAGACAGGACTGGATATCTCCAATGCAAATACGATGATCATTCATGACGCGGACCGGCTCGGCCTGTCACAGCTCTATCAGCTGCGTGGGCGTGTCGGACGTTCCAACCGCATGGCATATGCATTCCTCCTTTACCGGAGAGATAAGATGTTAAAAGAGGTGGCGGAAAAGAGACTGGCTGCTATCCGGGAATTTACCGATCTTGGTTCTGGATTCAAGATTGCGATGCGTGACCTGGAGATCCGCGGAGCGGGTAATCTGCTGGGTGTGGAGCAGCACGGGCATATGGAAGCCGTCGGATATGACCTTTACTGTAAGATGCTGAACGAGGCAGTGAAGCATCTGAAAGGCGAGATGGAAGAAGAGGAGACATTTACAACCACAATGGATCTGAATGTAGATGCATTTATTCCGGCAGTTTATATTCCGAATGAATACCAGAAACTGGATGTCTATAAACGGATCGCCGCAATCGAGAACCGGGAAGAGATGGAAGATATGACAGAAGAACTGATCGACCGCTTCGGGGACATTCCGAAGAAGGTAGAGAAGCTTTTGGAAGTTGCGGCACTGAAGGCACAGGCACATCAGCTGTATGTGACGGCCGTCGAACAGAAAGGTGAGGTTTACACATTTACCATGTATGAGAAGGCGAAGGTACATCCGGAACGGATTCCGAAGCTGATCGAAGATTTCCGAGGGGAACTGACCTTTAAAGCAGATGGGGCACAGCCATGCTTCATCTATGAGAAGAAGAGACGGAACCTGAAAGAGAAGCAGACGGATGCACTGGAAATCACGAAAAATGTGTTAAATGGGTTGAAAGGATTGATAGGCGGAGAAAAAAGCGGTATAATTGACCCATTAAGCAAATAAAGGCAGGTTAGGATAAATGAAAAAAAGAGCATTAATATTAGTACTGGCAGGAATTATGGCAGCATCACTTACCGGATGCGGATCGCTTAAGGATGATGCAGTGGTCGTAAAAGCAGGGGATGAAGAGATCACGGCAGGTGTTGCGAATTTCTATGCAAGATATACACAGGCTCAGTATGAGACATACTTTGCAAGCTACCTCGGCGGAGATGATATGTGGACGAGAAATGCATCAGACGGCAAGACCTATGAAGAATCGATCAAAGAGACACTGCTGGATGATCTGAAGAATATGGCACTTCTGGAAGAGCATATGAAGGACTACGATGTAAAGCTTACAAAGGCAGATAAAAAAGCAATTAATGATGCGGCGAAGGAATTTGATGAGGCCAACTCCCAGAAGAAAAAGGATAAGGTATCCGGTTCCAAAGAAAATGTAAAACGTGTCATGACATTGATGACGATCGAGCAGAAGATGCGCTCGGCGATCGTAGCGGAAGCAAATGTGAATGTAACAGATGAAGAAGCAGCACAGAAGCATATGCAGTATGTGGAATTTGATTATACGACATCAACAGATTCGTCAGATGCCTCCGATGCAACGGTATCCGATGATGAAAAGAAGAAGGTAAAGGCAGAAGCAGAGGCATTTGCGGAAGGAGCTAAGTCGGCAGAAGATTTTGCGGCCTATGCAACGGAACAGGGAACAGAAGCAAAAGATGCAACCTTTGATTCGGATTCCGTAAGCCCGTCCAAGGAAGTAGTAAAAGCAGCAGACAAATTAGGAGAAGGCGAGATGACGGATGTGATCGAAAGCGACACCGCGTGCTATGTTGCAAAAGTGACAAGCCTTAATGATGAAGCTGCTACAGAGACGAAGAAACAGTCCCTGATCACGGAAAAGCAGGATAAATATTACAAAAAAGTATTAAAGAAATGGAAAAAAGACGAAAAGATCACAGTTCACAAAGGAACATGGGATAAGATTGATTTTACAAAATTGAGTGTAAAAGCAAAAGATACAAGTACAACCGGAACAAGTACAGACAGTACCTCCGGTAACTAAGACGAATACAGAAATAAGAATGGGCAGCCTCCAACCGGGGGCTGCCCATTAAAATACGCTATCTTATTTCATGAAAGTCGATACGATCTCGTTTACAAGTTTGCCGTCTGCTTTTCCTTTTACCTTAGGCATCAGGTTCTTCATGATCTTACCTTTATCCTTTGCGGTAGGAGCATCCAGTCCCATCTCTGCAAGAACAGAAGCAACGACTTCTTTGATCTCTGCTTCATCCATCATCTTAGGAGCATACTGTTCCAGAACTGCAAGACGCTTATTGCATTCTTCGATGATCTCTGTACGGTCTGCAGGAGTCATATCCAGTGTCTCTTTTGTCTGCTTGATCTCTTTTAAGATAACCTGTGTCTCTTCTTCCGGTGTCAGGTCTGCACGTTTGTCGATTGCTTTATTCTTAAGAGCTGCAAGCAGCATGGATAAAGTTTCCTTTGTGTCTTTGTCTTTTGCTTTCATGGCTTTGACCATATCAGCACGTACTTCATCAATTTTACTCATGATTCATTCCTCCTAATATTTTCTTCCAACTATTATACAAAACTATTGAAAAAATATCCAGTCCAATATCTGCATGAATAATTCCATCTTTTTCTCAGCATACTAGCCATATGTTAGAAAATATGGAAAAAACAGAAAAATCAGGAGGAAGATAAATGCTATGAAAGCAACGGGAATCGTAAGAAGAATCGATGATCTGGGACGTGTAGTCGTGCCGAAAGAGATCAGAAGGACACTGAGGATCCGGGAAGGTGATCCGCTGGAGATATTTACGGACAGAGAAGGGGAGATCATTCTGAAGAAATATTCCCCGATCGGGGAACTGTCTGCATTTGCAAAGCAGTATGCCGAAAGCCTGTCGCAGGTACTGGAGTGCCTGGTGGGAATCTGTGATATGGATCAGGTGATCGCGGCAGCCGGAACCGGAAAGAAAGAACTGCAGGATGAGGATATAACAGGAGAGCTCGGAGAATTCCTGAAAGAGAGAAGGACACGGAATGCAAAAGCCGGGGAAAAGAGATATGTGCCGGTGGTGAGTGAGTCAGAACCATACAGGCAGGAAGTGATCAGTCCGATCCTGTGTGCGGGGGATGTGATCGGTGCAGTGCTGCTTCTGCATCTGGAGCAGACGGACCGGTTCAAAGATAAGGAGATCTGTCTTGCGGAATATACAGCAAAGGTTCTGGGAAAGCAGATGGAACAATAAAGCATAAATCACCCGTTCCCTTCATAATCTGTGATAGATGAGGAGGGAGAGCATGGGAAAAAAAGGACAAAATGAAATCTGGATCATGTGGATACTGAAATCTCTTCTGGCGGCATACGTGGTGACAGGTATTCTTCTGATGATACTGGCAATGGCACTTTATAAATTCGAATTGAATGAAGGAGCGGTGACGGCGGGGATCACAGCTGTCTATCTGATCTCGACATTTGCCGGCGGCCTGGTGGCAGGGAAACTTGCGAAGGTCAGACGGTTCCTGTGGGGGATTGTGCTGGGCATATTGTATTTTGCATTATTGTTGCTGATCACGGTCGGAATCTACCGGACATTTCACGGGAGCAGTACAGAGATCCTTGTGACGTTTGCACTGTGTGCGGGAGGCGGTATGGCCGGTGGAATGATATCCTAAGAAAAAGATTGCGAAACCTATGTCAAAATGTTATAATAACGTAAGTTAAGCAATAGTAAGGAGGGATACGAACATGAAACATGTAAAATCATTGAATAAACCTATGAACAGCAATCTGAAAAAAAGCGGATG
>JBNMJT010000023.1:0-23654 GCA_050873945.1 Dorea sp. | reverse complement strand
TAATCCTGTATGATCTTATCCGGCGATTCTTTTCCTGCCTGATAGATGGCATCTAACGTCGCCCGGTCTATGATCACATCACAGAGCTGCCCGTCTCCTGTATGAAGAAGTGTCCCGTATGCTTCTTCTCCTGCGATCCGCATACTGTCCGGGAGCTTTCCGAAGTCTCTATCTTCTACGATCTTACGCATCTCTTCTCCGGGGATCCGTACATCTTCATAATAGATGTGACGGTTCTTATCCCCAGTGCAGACTTCCTTGACCGCTGCCTTTAAATTATGAAAAAGCTTCGGATAAGAAAGCACATCGAAATGTTCCATTCCGATCGACAGGTCTTTGACTACTTCCCATGTCTTTTCTTCTTCTCTCGTCAGGATTTTTTCCGCATCCCCGCTGCTTTCGGTATCACCCCAGCCTTTCTCTTCTAAGAACTGCAGTGCCTGATCATAACTCTGGCACGCGATCAGCTGGTCGATGGTACTGTCAGAGAACAGGGACACTTCCAGGGCTCGGATTCTCGCGACCGCATAGGTATATTGTTCACTCATGTTGTCCCTCCATCTTATACAAAAAGCATCCGGTGAACGATGTCTGCCAGCTCATCCCGCTTCGCATCGAACATTGCCCTGATCGTACAGTTCTCTTCTATGCCGCCGTACGCAAGAATGAATCCATTTTCAATATTGTCTCTGCCAGCTCCGGCTACAGTAAGTTTTCCTCCCTTTGCCTGCGCTGTCTGTTCTATTTCTTTGCCAAATCCTACCGGCATATTTTCCAGATCTTTTACGGAGAAATAAATTTCCCCCTCCTGTGGAAGTACATATGCTTCCAGGATAGAAAGCAACATCTGATAATAATCCTCCGGCGCAAGGTTCACAACCTTTTCATACGCCTTTTCTATGATATCTGCGATCATTTCCTGCTTTGCTTCCAGAAGTCTGGTTCTTCTCTGAAGATCGATGGCTGATTTCACACGCTCTTTCTGTGCGGCAACTTCCGCTTCAGACTTCTTCAGGATCTGTTCTGCCTGTGCAGATCCCTCTTCCTGCGCCTTACACTTCATCTGCTCTGCCTGTGCTTTTGCATCTTCGATCTTCGCATTTGCCGTCTCATTCGCCTCGTCAAGGATCTGACTTTTGATCTTTTCTAATCCAGCCATTGTCCTTCACACTCCTTCTATACCTGAATTGCTGTTACTGAAAGGATAGAAATCAGAAGTGCAAGGATGGCATATGTCTCAACCATTGCAGGGAACAGCATTGCTTTACCGAACTGATCCGGTTTCTTTGCTACGATTCCGATTGCTGCAGCTGCTGTCTGTCCCTGTGCTTTACCGGAGATCAGACCAACAATTCCGATTGGAAGGCATGCTGCAAGGATCAGAAGTCCTGTCTTAGGATCCAGATCTGCCGCGCCGCCGCCAAGAAGTCCGATCTTGGATAATGTAATGAAACCAACCAGCAGTCCGTAGATTCCCTGTGTACCAGGAAGCAGCTGCATGATCAGTACTTTTGCAAATTTACTTGGGTATTCTGTTACAACTCCGGACGCTGCCTGTCCTGCAATACCAACTCCGATCGCAGATCCTGCACCTGCCAGGAATACTGCTACTGCTGCACCAAGAAGTGCATATACCATTCCCATATCATTCCAAATACTCATATCTATTTTTCCTCCTTAATATCTACATATTTTGTCTCCGCATGAAACGGCTCGAAAGGTTTTCCACCGCCTTCGTAGAATTTTCCGAAGAATTCCACAAATTGAAGTCGGTTGGTGTGGACATATGCACCAAGCAGGTTAATTGCCAGGTTCATTGCATGTCCGACAATAAATACTACGATAAATAAGATCACTCCGAATACGCTCTTGCCAAGCATACTTCCCATCTGGTTGACAACCGATGCGATAACTCCTGTCGCAAGTCCGAGTGCCAGAAGTCTGGAGTATGATAATACATCACTTAACCATCCGGTAATGTTATAGATATCATATGCTCCAAGTGCCAACCGGAGTGCCGGATTCTTACTCGATCTTCCGGACATCAGTAACAGTCCGAGTGCCCCGATGATCGCCAGTGCTTTTGACAATGTAACAAGCGCTGCCGGGAACACGATCTTGGTCTGTGCGATCGAAGCAAATATCTCTGACGGAAGTAACATCAGGATCAGTCCAATCAGGAAAATGTACCACAATACGATATCACAGAAGAAATCCAGTACCTTTCCGTCTTTTAACAACATATATCCCTTGATTCCAAGACCCACGAACAGATGGACCAGTCCGAATGCCATCGAATAGATCAGAAGCCGCATCGGATCATTTAACGGTGCAAACCACAGCGGCTTGATCGTCAGTTCTTTTCCGAAGAATGTGCTCGATACGACATCTACGACATCTCCGAAATATCCACCGAATAAGATTCCCCATACCATGGTAGAAATTCCACAGTACATGAACATTTTCATGGATTTTCTCATACCGGCACTCATGCGCGGGAATTTCTTAAGAACGACCAGACACACGATTGCGATGATCGCACCATATGCTGCATCCGATAACATCATTCCAAAGAAAAATACATAGAAGAATGACATGATCGTGGTCGGATCGATCTCTCCTTTATGCGGAAGTCCGTAAGATTCCAAAACGCCCTCTACACTTTCCGAGAATCCGTTGTTCTTAAGGATCACCGGTGGTTCTTCGTCTTCTTTTAACTCTTCTACATCGATCACACAGTCGTAAGCTTCTCCAATTCCCTTCTGGATCGCCGGTACAGCTTCTTTCGCTGCATAGCCGCTGATGATAAAGGTGCGTTTTGACTGTGGAAGTGTTCCAAGTACTTCGTACTTTTCTGCACGCATCCGGTAATAATCTCCGATAATCTTGATCTCTTCGCGGTCTTCTGTGTGAGATACGATTTCTTCCCGGATCGCTGCAATTGTCTGTTCGATCTGCCCGATCTGCTCTTCCAGAGCTTTCTTCTTCTCTGCCGGAATCTGTTCTGCCGATACGACCGGTCTTGAAAATCCTGCTGTCCGGAGTGCATTCTCCACTTCCTGTGCCTGCTCTTTCATACAGAACACGCTTAAGTACACTGCATCCCGGTCCTGGCTGACGATGGATACATCCACTGCGTCAAGCTCCGGATTTGCTTCGGCAAGCTTTTCGTAAATCTTTTCCAGCGTTGTCTCTGCTGCCATGGTTCCAAGAAGCATTGCTGTCCTTTTCGTGCCCGGATAATTCATCGGAACTTCCAGACTCATCCATGGCGCCAGTGCTTCGATCTGGGTATTCAGCTTCACGATCTCTGCCTGGGCTTCCGCAATTTTCTTATGATCTGCGATCAGAAGTCCTGCCACTTCCATGACTGCTTCCTGCTTTGCTGCGGCAGCTTCCATCGTCTTTTTATCGATCAGCTCATTGCCTTCCAGGCTGGCGAACATCGACTTTTTCTTCGGTGCATACTGATTCAATATATCCAGTGCATTTTCCGTGATCTGCACTCGCTTCTCGAAGCTTGTCTTCGCACTCTGCGTGTCCATCTTCTCGAATCCGGCCTCGTCCTGTGCGACCTGATGCATCTCTATCATGCCCATGGACTGCAGTTTCTCCAGAATGGCTTTCCGGTCATGTTTCAATGCGCAGATACTGATTCGCTGCATCTGCAATACTGCCATAACTGCATCCCTCCTTTTTTTACTTTTTTCACGTTTTCTTCTTTCCGTATCATCAGAGCAATGCTTTGATGACCGCGGATACCGCCTCCTCTTCTTTTCCCTGAGCCAGTGCTTTTAATGCTTCTGTCTCCTGCTCTGTCTTCTCCGAAGCCTGTTCCTTCAAGGCCTCTCCTTCTTCTTTTGCCTGCAAAAGATCTGCTTCCGCCTGATTCTTTGCCTTTGTCACTGCCTGCTCTTTTATCTCTTTCGCTTCTTTAGCAGCTTCTTCAAGGATCTCGGTACACGTTGCATCTGCTTTTCTTATAATCTCATCCGCCTCATTCTCCGTTTCCTTGATGGTTTTAATGGTTTCTTCTACCATTCATCTACCACCTCTCCTTCAAAAAAATACAAAATCTAGTTAGAATTATAAACTTATTTTTGCAATTTTACCATACATTTATTACATTTGGCATAAATTGTATGGCACTTTGATACATTTTTATCATTTTGTTGTTTTATATTTGTGTACATATTAATAAGTAGAAACTCAAATAAGGATATCATCTCATTTTCTTAACGAAAACGGACAATATCCTTATTTTGTCTAACCAATATGAAATTTATACAATCAAATTCTTTTTCCTACCAGTGTAATTCGTGAAGATGTCCCTCCAGATTCATTCCTGCAAACCCGTTCTGTCTGAGTGCCTCATAAAGCACGACTGCAACCGAATTACCGAGGTTCAATGAGCGGATATCCCCTACCATCGGGATACGCACGCAGTCTTCTTTATGCTCTACCAGTATCTCCTCCGGAATTCCGGCACTTTCTTTTCCGAACATGATATAGCAGTCCGGCTCATAGTTCACTTCTGTATATACTTTCGGGGCTTTTGTGGTTGCCATATAGATCTTGGCTCCCGGGTTCTTTTCCAGGAAATCATTGTAGTCAATATAGGTTCTGACATCCAGATGCTCCCAATAGTCCATGCCGGCACGCTTTAAGTTCTTCTCATTCAGGCGGAAGCCGAGCGGCTCGATTAAGTGTAATCTGGTGTTGGTGGCTACACAGGTTCTTCCGATATTACCTGTGTTTGCCGGGATTTCTGGTTCGTGTAGTACGATGTTTAACATATTGTGATCCTCCTGAATTATCTAACCTTATATTTTCTATATCTCATCTTCATCTATTTCCATATTTTCTATTTGATTTTGGAAAATTGTTTCTTCAATTACTTTAATACATTCATCCGTATTTTTTGTAATTTCTTTTCCCCAAAATCTAATCACCGTCCATCCTTGTGCCAGTAATTGTTGTTCATTTTCACGATCTCTTTCCATATTCCGTTCAATTTTAGAAATCCAGAAATCAGGATTTTTACTTTTTAACAATTTAGGACGCTTAATTTCCCAATCTTTGCCATGAAAAAATTCACTATCACAAAAAATCACTATTTTATACTTGGTTAAAACTATATCCGGTTTTCCTGGAAGTTTTTTATAATTTTTGCGGTATCTGTACCCTCTTTTCCATAAGGCTTTTCTTAAAACCACCTCTATAGATGTATCCTTTGATTTTATATGCTGCATATTTTTACGGCGTTGTTCCGGGGTTAAAACATCCATTATTCAGCAATCCAACTTCTTGTTAATTTTCCCCGGTTTGTTCCAAAACAATCTGCAGCAATAACAGCATGCTCAGCCATTGTATCGAAAAAATCATCCCTATAGATTCTTCCTTCGGATTCAATTCCAGCCATTACATATACACCATGCCAATTATTCTCGGGATATGTAACCGATCCTCCATTGACCATTGCATTATATTTTGGCATTTTGAAAAAGTCTCCATTTAGCACTGCTTCTGCTACCCAGAAATTCTTCTCCATTGCATTCTTTGAAAACTGATCATCACGTCCGACTCTGTCCCTAATACTTGTTTTCACCTGAATACATCCGAATATATGCGGTTTCCCATGATTAGTCTGAACCGCATAAAGGTCAAAATTATCATTCCATTCTTCTATTAACTGCAAATCATCCGGATGGTTATACATCTTGCCTTCTTTAATCATTTTTACCACATCACTCTTTAACAAGAATCTTACTTCATTCTCTATCATAAC
This sequence comes from Dorea sp., assembly GCA_050873945.1. Taxonomy (GTDB): domain Bacteria; phylum Bacillota; class Clostridia; order Lachnospirales; family Lachnospiraceae; genus Dorea_A. The sequence continues at coordinate 17,866 of JBNMJT010000023.1, read as the reverse complement.
CGGCTTATTTATATTAGCAATATATCTTTCAAACGAATGTCCCGATGCTTTATTCCAACTCTGATGTGCTGAAATACACCGTGTATAAGCTTCTATACGTTCCATTTGATTAAGATTAAAATCCTCTAAATGGGCAATATTTAGTTTATGTGCAAGACTAATCATTGACCATAAATCTTCTTCATCTATATCCGGGAATTTCGTCATTGCCTGAATGAAAACTGTATCTATTGCTTTCTTCTGTGCTTCCCGGCGTGCTGTAGTTTTCTTATTTTCAGATGCATCTTCATCTATATCTCCTGAAATAGAATTCCATGCTTTCATATATTCTTGTTCACAATAATCATATTCTTCTTTATATTTTACAATTAACTCTTTAGTTGAAATTCCCATATGCGTCCTCCTTATTTTATTTATCACAATATTCTGCTAATATTCTGCTAATACATTTACCCCATGCATATGCCAGAAGTGGCGGCACTGCATCACCTATCTGCTCATATTTGTCCTGAATGTCATTATGCAAATGTGGTGTAAGATATGGTCCTCCGCAAAAATCATAAGAATCCGGAAATGATTGCAATCTTGCACATTCCCTTACAGTTAAAGCCCTATTATATAACGGATGAACAAACTCATCTAAGCAATGGCTTGTAACAGTAGGTGACGGCTCATCCAGAATTAACCGGTAATTTCTTTTAATAAACATTTTTTTAGGAAGAATCCTCTTTTTTTGCAGCTCTTCTCTTTCATCTCCTGTATAACGGTCAAATAAATCTTTCAGACTTTCACCCTGATTTAACAAGCCAAATCTTTCCAATGTATATGTTCTATGTTTCATCGGCTTTTGATAAGTCAGCTTATTATTAAACTGCTCTCTATGCCAGAACGACAAGTCTTTCATTTTTTTAGAGAATTCCGAATCTTCTCCAGAATATCCTTTTGCTTCTTCGTTACTATTCGCTATTACATTAGGCAGCCCCGCAAGTGCCTCTTCTACAGTAACCGGCTTCTTATTTTCTGGCTGGGGTTCTGACAATTTCCAGTTATTATCCTTACACGCCAAAATAAAATAACGTTTACGTTTTTGCGGTACACCAAATTGATCTGCACTTAAAATAATTTCTTTATAATTAATATATCCGGCTTCTTCCAGTTCTTTCTTCAATACATCAACAATTAATTTTTTTGATCCTTTTTTTACAGTCTTGGTTGTGATAGCCGGAACATTCTCAAAAAGTATCATCTTCGCTTCCGCAATTTCTGCAATTCTGATTCCTTCCCTGAACAAAAACTGTCTGTCATCATAAAAAGATCTTGATGTATTTCCTGCTGTTGAAAAAGTTTCACAAGGCATTCCTGATGTAACCAGATCCACCCCTTCTTCCGGGATATATGGTAAAATATCTTCTTTTTTCACATCCCTGATATCAGAATGAATAACATGAACCTCCGGATGATTAGCTTTGTATGTCTCACAACAACTTTTTATATATTCTATTGCAACTTTTGTTTCAAATCCTGCGGCATGTACGCCCGTACAAATCCCACCAGGTCCACTAAAACAATCTATATGAGTAAACGGCATTACTTTTTCTCCTTACATCTTTCTATTTTTCTTCTAAATTTATAACCGAATATTCCTATATTACTACTTAATTCCCCTTAATTCAACATCCCCGCACCTCTTTTAATCATTCACACCTTTTTACCATCCATCAGATCTTTAAACATCTAAAAACTTGATACATTCATAAACTTCCTTGAAGTCAATTCCACATTTCCCATCAAATATTCTAACTGGTACACGCATCATAAAATCATAAATTTCCGGCAAGTCATTTTCTTCAAAATAATAAACAACAATTTTTTTCTTTTCCAAATCTATTATCCAATACTCCCTGACTCCGGCATTCAAATATTTTTGCAATTTTAACCCTATATCCATTTTCCTGGTACAAGGTAATGCTACTTCTATAATCATATCTGGTGCCCCATATATATGACTTGGAAGAATTTTACTTTTATCACAACAAATTGCTGCAGCTGGACAAATCATTGTTTTTTCGTCTTTATCCAATTGAATATAAACCGGTGCTGATATTATCATCCCTTTTTCCTGATTTGCCCGCATATATTCCCTTATCCTTATACTTACCTCAAAAGCCAACTGCTGATATACAATATCCGTCCTTTCTAATTTGTAAATAACTCCATCAATCAATTCAACCGCATCTTTTTTAGAAATATTTTCAAAATCTTTCAATGTGTATACATTTTTCCTATTTGGAATATATTCTATTGGAAATGCTTTTCCCAATTGACAAATAGTTTCATACCTTGGTTTTCTTGTTATTCCGCCAAATATTTTTTGAACAGTTCCCAATGGCACTCCGGAAAGTTCTGATATCCGCTCACAACTAAATCCCAATTCCTCTTTCTTTTTTTTCATTTCTTCAATTGTCACTATATTTCCTCCACAAGCTCAACATCTATCATTTATCCATATTTTAATATATTTTTATCCATTTTTCAACCATTTAGTCAATCTGAGCTTCAATATTTATTTTTAACATTGACACTTTCATCACATAGCGTAATCCTCTAAAATTCAAACATCTAACTTGCACAGCCTTTTCTACCATAAGTTTATTTAAACTATACCACAATAAAAGAATCCGCCGGACATTCTCCCGTCCGGCGGATTCTCACACTCTATGTAATATTTTTATTTCGGTATCTTCTGCCTATTTATTCTTCACATATTTCTTAAGCAGATACACCGGCGTACAACTCCATGCATGGCAATAGCTGTTCACGATCGGTGAACCATACGGAGAATACTCCGGCTGATCCGGATCGAATGCTTCCCAGTAGGTATCCGCACCGAGCGAGATCATCTTGCCCCAGTAGCTCTTCATCAGATGGATGGCCTCTTCATCCAGTCCCGCCTCGAATAATGCTTCCACGATATGATGATACATATACGGTGTTGCGATATTCTTCACTGGGAATAACTCCTGGATCGTGGTCTGCATGATGGATTTGTTCTCTTCGTCTGACATCACATGTGCCAGTACCATCCATACCTGACTTGCAATATTGTATTCATCCCAGGCTGTTGCGAAAAGGTTCTTTTCCGGGCGGAAGAGCACATTCTTTGCATAATCTGTGATCAGCTCCAGTTTCTTTTCGTACATACTGATCTCAGAATCTCTTACAACTTTGGCAAGCTCGATGAACTGTTTCATAACGTAGATCATCTCTGCCTGTCCCGCTGTGTCTTTATTAAAATCATTGGACCAGTCTACGAATACCGGATAATTTTCATCCGGATTCAGTTTGCCGTTCTCATCGAACATCTTTAATGTGATATTCATCTGCTTCTTGGCGATCGGATACAGTTCTCTTACCATCTCCTCATCCGGGTGTGCCTGATGAAGATCATATAAGGTTGAGATGAAGAACAGGCTGTATTCGAATAAGAATGTATCATCCGGTACATTTTCCGGCTTTACGAATACATTTGCAGATATCTTACCTTCTTCTGTCGTCATAGCTGCGAACAGGTACAGGCATCTCTTTACCAGATCTGTCTGGTCAAATGTTGCGTAGTTCGCAAGTGCCTGCAGTCTGAGATCACCAAGCCATAATCTTCTGTCACGCTTCGGTCCGTCTTCGAACACGTCCTGTGTACAGTCTGCCAGCGTCTTCACACCGATATCATAAATCTTCTGCAATTCCGGATCTTCGAACTTCAGCGGCTCAAATCCACTGTAATCTGCAGATGTCTCAGTCACAACTGTCGGATCTGAGAATACTGCCTGCCACTTCGGCGAAGTATCCAGTACTTTCAGTTCCACATAACGGAAGCTGTATCTTCTCGGAAGTTCCAGTGTCGCCGGAAGCTCATCGATATGAATGAACTCTTCCTGGATCCAGGAACGGCTGAGCCATCCTTCGTAGTCTTTAGACTCTGCCGCAAGTTCGGCCGGAAGTTCGGCAAACTTGATACGCATATAAAGAGGTGCATCCATCGGAGATCCGGTCTGGTCGATGTGGATCTTGAATGTTCCGACTCTGTGATCTCCAAAATCGAGGATCATCTTATCATTTCTTTTCAGTCCGTATTCCTCAATCTTATCGATGCTCTTATCACTTTCTGTTACGCCGACACCATTTAATTTCAATGGATCTTCGATCACTTCGACGATCCGTGTTGGATGGATTCTTTCTTTTTTGATCTCCGGGCGGAAGCCTTCTGCTTTTGCCAGCAGTTTTTCATCATGTTTGAATTTTACATCGTTATTGATCTGAAATGTAAATGCCATGTTCTCTCCTCCTGCTTACATCTGGCCGATGCCGTGCTTTTTCTGTAACACAATCATTCTTGTTCCGGCAATTGCACTGATCAGGACGATTCCTGCGAATCCGTACATTGTTGTGTGGATTCTGTCACCGGCTACCAGATAAGGTGTTACAAGTGCGAATAATCCACAGCAGAATCTTGAGAATCCATTGATGAATCCCTGCATAGAAGCTCTTGCTTCAACCGGGAATGACTCCTGTGTCCATACTTTGTAGATAGACTCGCCGGCAAACTGGTTACCAATGTTGTAGCATGCGATCATACCTACGATCATAGCGATCGTTCCACCGCCAAGTGCGATACCGATCATAGCTCCTGCCTGAATTACGATACCTACGTAGAAGAATTTATTTCTGTGCTTGCTTCCTGCTGCAGATGCAAATAAGATTCCGCAGATCAGACCTACAATGTTCAGTACGATTCCACATCCTGTTGCAAGTGACTGTGACGCATTTGCCTTAACCAGGATGTAAGTCTGGAACTGTCCGAATGTATTGGCTAACAGATTCCAGCATACATAGAAGATAATGATGCATGAGAAAAATGATACATATTTCTTTCCGTCTGTTCCTTTAAAAAGAGATGCAAATGATACTTCTGTAGAAGTCTTCGTTCCTTCTGCAGCGCGGTATTCATCTCCTGCCGCATGAAATTCTTTGAATTTCTTAGAAAATGTTCTCCATACGAATGCGATTCCTGCAAGTACGGCCAGTAATGCGAATACCATTCTTGCTCCGGCTGCGCCTTCTACGTGAGATACGATAAATGCCATTGCGTAAGATCCAAGTACACCGATCTGCCAGAATACCTGTGTCGATGCAATCAGGCTTGCAGATACTTTTTCATTCGGTGCATCGTGAGAGATTACAGTAAGGCTGATCGGAAGGTCTGCTCCAGAAGCAAATCCTGTGATGATCAGACCTGCAAGTAATACAGGGAAGTTGCCTGACAGTACACAGATCGCCGCACCGATCAGATACATCAGGTTCATCATATTAAATGAACGGATCAGTCCGAATAACTTTGTAATATTTCCTGCCAGCAGGGATCCTGCTGCAATTGCAAATGTAAGTGCTCCTGAGAGGATTCCGACCTGCCCGTCGGTAAGTCCAAGTCCTGACTGCCATACAGTAATCGTAGCGGACAGCCCGATGATGATACCGGATCCAAGCATAGATCCGATTCCTGCCGCACCAACCAGCGGCATGTATTTCTTCGTTTCTGCTGATTTATTCATAATTAATTCCTTTCACTTTCTGTTACACAAGTTCCAGTTATCTGTTTCCCTGTCCTTGTTTCATATGTTCCTTCGTTCTGCCTGTTCTATTCTTTATCCTGCATTTTCCTGCGTTCTTCCAGTTCTTTCTGGATCTGTGGAAATTCCTTATCCAGATGGTAGAACGACATCGTAATGATCGAGCAGATGATCAGGACTGCCGGAATATAGATGTACATCATCTTGATCGCCGTCAGTGCATTTGCCGTCTGGTGAACTGCATCTGCATCATAAGCTCCCCAGCTCAGTAACAGGCCTGAGATTCCTCCGGCTGCTGCCTGTGCCACTTTTCCGAGGAAACCATTAATTGCCGACAGTGTACCTGTTGCCTGGATACCGGTCTTCCACTCTCCGTAATCCACCGGATCCGCCTGCATAGAGAAGTAGATACTCTCCTTACATCCATATCCTGCTGCAGATATCACTGCTCCCGCCAGGATAACGGATGTATTCACATTTCCAATAAAGATTACCGCCAGACCTGCCAGCTGCAGTCCTGCGGATATGCTGTAAAGGTTACGCTTTCCAAGGCGTTTTGCCAGAAATGGGACGGTTAAATTGGCCACCATCGGAACCATGGTCATGATTGTGGCTACCATCGTTGCCATTTTTGTACTGCCTACGTAATATTTGTAGTAATACACCAGTGCCGATGACTGGATAAAATATCCTGTCCACATGAACAGAATGTTGAGTGCAAATAATTTCCACGGTGTATTGTGTGCTGCGGACCGGACCGTCTCTTTTAAGGTCGCTGATTTTTCTGTCTGACTTAAGTTGTTCTCACGGACCAGTGCAAATGTAAGCAAGAAGCATACACATCCTGCGATTCCGAAAATTCCCATAACCACACGGAAACCAACTGCCTCATTCCCATTTCCAACCATTTTCACCAGATACAATGCGGTTGCAGATACGATCGTAGAACCCATGAATGCGAAGAATTTTCTCCATGTCGCAAGTACCGTTCTTTCGTTCATATCATCCGTCAAAGTCGGCAATATGGACGCCAGTGGAATATTTACCACTGTATACATAAATGACAGGAAAATATATGTAACATAAGCGTATGCCAGTTTCCCATCCGGTGATATATCCGGCACACTGAATGCCAGTAATGCTGCTACTGCAAACGGCACAGCTCCAAAGAGGAACCATGGTCTGCTCTTACCCCACCGGGTTCTGGTCTTATCGATTGCAAATCCAACCAGTACATCTGTAACAGCATCGATGATTCTGCAGACAATGAACATCACTGCGATCGATGCCGCATTGAGCTTCATAACGTCTGTGTAAAAATACAGTAAGTACAGAGAAATCATCTGCCATATCAGGTTACAAGCAAAATCTCCAAGTCCATAGCCAAATCTCTGTCTGTACAAAAATGACTTTGTATTACCCATCTCTTATTCCTTCCTTATGATTTATCGCGCGCTTTCTTAACTTCAAATGGATTATAACGCAGAAATTCTATTATGAATATCGGATATTTTGACACGTTAATTGACTTTTTTTGACATATATGTGATGATAGGCTTGAAAATAAGTAAATATTGACTTTTTTATCGCATTTACTTTCTGTAAATATTTTCGAATCTTATATATGATTCCTTAAGAAGGGGAACGCACATGGCTGATTTAGGGAAAACATTAAATGAATTATTTGAACTGAATGAAGATGAAAAATTTTATAAAGAATATTTCGAAGCCTCTGCTTCTTCCGGTCAGTTGAAGAAGTTTCTGGACAAAGTCGATCTGGATGACGCCGTCCGCCGCCACCTGATCATCCCGGAAGTGCTTCCGGATATCATCTCTTATGAGATGAACGACGATGAATACTTTAAAGACAATGAACGGAATGTATTCATCAGCAAACACAACCGGTATACACCGCCATTTTTACATAAACATGACTTTTTTGAGATCATCTTTGTCTTCAACGGACATTGCTCGCAGACCATCTCCATGACCAGAAAGGATTTTACCGAAGGAGATCTGATCTTTATTGCGCCGGGTGTATATCATACAATGGAAGTCTTTGACGATAATTCCATCATCTTCAACATTCTTCTGCGCAAATCTACATTTGCCCAGATGTTCATACCTCTGATGAAGGGAAATAACCTGCTGAATGAATTTTTCTCGGAAGGGCTCTATCATTCCCAGCAGATCGACTATGTTATCTTCCACTCCGGCGGGGAACATCTGATTGATTCGCAGAAAGAGATGTTGAATGTATACCACGAACATCTCTTCCACGATGCCTTTTCCGATCAGGTACTGGTCGGCATGCTTACCCAGCTCAGCGCAAAGATGATGCGGCATTACCGGAATACGGTAGAGTCTTCCTACCGCGACAAGAATGAACACCAGCCGGAGAATTTCAAGGTAATGCATTACATGCAGAGCCATCTGGAGGAGGTCACTTTGCAGGATATTGCAGATCACTTTGGATTTTCGCTGTCGTATTGTTCCAGACTGATCAAGTCTACCACGGGACAGTCTTTTAATGACTGGAAGCGGCTTCTGCGGATCCAGAAGGCAGAACGTCTTCTGGTGAATACACAGAAATCTGTTGCGGATATCAGTGAGATTCTCGGGTATGAGAATCCAGAGACCTTTATCCGGGCCTTTAAGAAAGAACTGCATATTACACCGGCAAAGTATCGTAATCGAGAGGTTACACCGAAGACCACTTCAGGGGAAACGTATTCCATATAAAAATATCCGGCAGAAACATATTATCATTTCTGCCGGATGTTTCTAATATTCAGACATACTTCTCTCCACCTGCACTGCCGCGATCGCACCATCTGCCACCGCAGTCACTACCTGGCGCAGACTCTTGACTCTTACATCTCCAACCGCATAGACACCCGGTACGTTGGTGTGCATATCCTCATCCGTCTTAATGTATCCCTTGTCGTCTGTCTCTACTTTATCTGCAAACACGCCGGTATTCGGGATCATACCGATGAATCCAAACAGTCCGAACAGTCCGTCTTTCGGATCGGCTTCTATCTTCGTAAGCTCCCCGGTCTTTACATTCTTCACGGTCATCGACTGGAGTAGTCCGTCACCGCCCACTTCTTCCACTACCGAATCCCACAGGAATGCAATCTTCGGATTGGCAAATGCTTTTTCCTGAATGGACTTTGCCGCACGCAGCTCGTCTCTTCTGTGAATGATCGTAACTTTTCTGGCGAATTTCGTAAGGTACAGTGCTTCTTCCACTGCTGCGTCACCGCCTCCTGCTACATAGACTTCCAAATCTGTAAAGAAGTTCGCATCACAGGTCGCACAGTAAGAGATGCCACGGCCTTTGTACTCCTGCTCTCCTTTGCATCCGATCGGTCTTGCGTATGCACCGGTTGCGATGATAATATTTTTTGCCTGATAAGTATCTTTTTCCCCTGTCAGAACTTTGATCTCTCCGTCCAGTTCCACATTTGTAATTGTATCACGGACATGTTCTGCTCCGAACTGCTCTGTCTGTTCGTACATTCTCCGTACAAGAGAAACACCTGTCTCTCCTTCTACGATCTGGCCCGGATAGTTTTCAATCTCGTCTGTGTTGATAATCTGGCCGCCGGCCTGACCTTTTTCGATGATCAGTGTGTCCAGTCTGCTTCTGCCTGCATATAAGCCTGCACTTAAGCCCGCCGGACCGGCGCCAAGGATGATTACGTCATATATGTGATCCATGTGTGTGTCCTCGCTTTCTTTTCGCATGTATTTTTAAAATTGTTGATGGTATGATTCTATCTTATTTTACATGATTTTAGCTGTTGGCATACCAACAAATTACAAGCAAAAATTTTTCTTTTACTTTTATATTGCTTGCTAAAGATATGTTTTTATGATATTATAATTACAAAGAAAAACAACCGCTCAAAGTGGTTGGCCATATTGACTAGTAGAAATCCACCCAGTCCTGCCAAGACTTTTTAGAGGGTGGTTTTTTTATTCCACCCTTATTGCGGTTGTTTATAGTAGTATATCACATACGTTTTATTTATTCAGTTATTAAATAAACTTCATTACATCTTCCACGATCTGCTCTTTCGTCAGATGATTCTCTTTCAGAACTTCCGCCACATCATAGCGGTCGAGGAATTCTTTCTTCAGTCCGAAGTTCAGAACCTTCATGTCAGAATCTCCATAGAATCTTGCGATCTTCTCACCGAATCCGCCGTCAAGGATACCATCTTCCAGAGTAATGACAACATCATGGTCTTTCTTAAGCTCTTCCAGAAGTTCTGCATCAATACCTGTAATATAATATGGATTGATCACCGTTGCATCTGTTCCGGTCACTTTCTTAAGCTCTTCGGCAACTTCTTTACCAAGTCCGTAGAATGTTCCAAGTCCGATCACTGCAACCTTAGAACCTTTCTGAGTTACTTCGTATTTGTTCAGATCACCGAAGTCTTTTGTAATCTCTTTTCCGTCTGAGATCACGCTGCCGCCCGGAAGTCTGATTGCTACCGGATGCTCATTCTGTTCGATACTCCAGTCGAGCATTGCCAGGTATTCTTCCTTCGTTGTCGGAGCAAGGTATACCAGATTCGGGATATTTGCCATCATCGGGATGTCATATAATCCAAGATGTGTCACATCGTTCATTCCATATACAGTTCCCCAGAATGTTACGATCGTTGCAGGGCTGTTGTTGATGCAGAGATCCTGTGCGATCTGGTCATAGGTTCTCTGTACAAATGTACTGTAGACACCATAAACCGGTTTTCCGCCATTTGCAGCGATTCCGGAAGCCAGTGCTACGGCTGTCTCTTCTGCGATACCGACATCTACGAACTGCTTTCCGGCTTCTTTTCTCTTATCTTCTGTGAATCCCATAACGGTTGGTGTTCCGGATGTAATTGCTACTACTGCCGGATCTTTTTTCATCTTGTCCAGAAGATAATTCAGGGAAATGTCTGAGTAGTCTTCTTCTGTCATTTCGTATAACGGCTCACCTGTCTCAATCTTGAACGGACCGCTGTAATGCCAGTTCTCTTTATTCTGTTCTGCCGGTGCATATCCTTTTCCTTTTAAGGTATTGATATGGACAACAACTGGTTTCTTGCTGTCTTTGACACTCTGGAATGCTTCGATCAGGTCTCCGACATCATTTCCGTGATCCACGTAAATGTAATCCAGTCCCATAGCCTTGAACAGGTTGCATTCTGCCTGTCCGTTTGTCTCGCGGAGTAATTTTAAGTTGCCATATAATCCACCGTGGTTTTCTGCGATGGACATATCATTGTCATTTACAATGATGATCAGATTTCCGTCTAATTCTACTGCATAGTCCAGTCCTTCCAGTGCTTCGCCGCCGCTTAAGGAACCGTCACCGATCACTGCGATCACATTTCCGTCTTCCCCTTTCAGGTCTCTTGCTTTTGCAAGTCCGCATGCAAGGCTGACAGATGTAGATGTATGACCTACTGTGAAATGATCGTGTGCGCTTTCATTTGGATTGCTGTATCCGGACACATCATCGTAATACTCTTCATAGAGATATGCATCTTTTCTTCCTGTCAGCATCTTGTGCGGATAGGTCTGGTGTGATACGTCATATACGATCTTATCTTTTGGTGACTCGAATACATAATGCAGTGCGATCGTTGCCTCTACCATACCGAAGTTTGGTCCGAAGTGTCCGCCGTGGATGCTGGCTCTCTTTAACAGTGCTTCTCTCATCTCACCTGCCATTACGGTCATCTCGTCTACGGTTAATTTCTTTACGTCTTCTGGTCCGTTAATCTTTTCTATATACATGAACTATTCTCCTCCCAGTTTAATACTCCTGTCTTTACTGCTTCTTCGTATTTGGAAATCTTGTGATTCAGCCGGTTGATCGCAGACTCTATCTGCGCTTTCTGCTCCTCTAACTTCTCCCTTTCTTCTGAAAGAAGCTGAAGTCTTGCTTCAAATGTCTCATCGCCCTGCTGATATAATTTTACATACTCGATCAGTGCCTCTACGGGAAGTCCTGCTTTTCTCATACAGATTACAAGCTCCACCCATCCAAGGTCTGATTCCTGATAGTCTCTGATTCCGCCTGCCGTACGTGTTTCTTCCGGTATCATGCCGATGCGTTCATAGTAACGCAGGGTATCAGCGGAAATGTCATATGTTTCACTTACTTCTTTTATCGTCAATTCAGACACCACCTTTTTCGCTCTTTTGTTACAGCTCTTTGGTATTCTTTGAACTGCCACATTCATTATTCTCATTTCTTGCGTTATTTATTACGTTCCTTACTATAGCACTTGGAGCGAACTCCAAGTCAAGATTTTTTCAAAAAACCTTTCAAAAAACATTCAAAAAATATAAGAGTAAATTCCGGATTAAATAATTTCATTCTGTATTTTCTGATATCCGCAGAAGCTGTATAGCGATAACAAAAGCCGCTGAAGAATTACTTTTTTACATTCCTCAACGGCTTCTATTCTTATATCATCTTTTTTAATATTTTACACTTTGCTTCCGTTCAGATCCTATCCAACGGCTTCTTTCCTGTCTGTCCGCCTTATTTCTGGCTTCTCAATCTCTCAACAAACCGGCTGAGTCTTCCGATTGCTTCTTTCAGATCTTCCAGTGAATATGCATACGATACACGCAGGAATCCTTCCCCGCTTTCACCGAATGCACTTCCCGGCACAACGGCAACCTTTTCCTCTTCCAGGAACCGCATTGCGAATTCTTCGGAAGTCATGCCGAATTCTTTGATACTTGGAAAGATATAGAATGCACCAAATGGCTCGAAGCACTCTAACTTCATCTTCGCAAATTCATTTACCAGATATCTTCTTCTCTGGTTGTATGCATTTCTCATCTGCTGCACTTCATCTTCGCAGTGACGTAAGCCCTCGATGGCTGCATACTGGCTGTTGGTCGGCGCACACATGATTGCAAACTGATGGATCTTCAGCATCTGTTCTATGATCACGGATGGCCCGCAGATATAACCAAGTCTCCATCCTGTCATGGCGAATCCTTTGGAGAATCCGTTGATCACCAGCGTTCTTTCCTTCATTCCTGGAATAGATGCGATAGACACATGCTCTGTCTTGTATGTAAGTTCAGAGTAAATCTCATCCGAAAGTACATACAGATCATGTCTCTTTACAACTTCCGCGATCGGTTCCAGATCTTCTCTTGTCATGATCGATCCTGTCGGGTTGTTTGGAAATGGCATGACCAGCATCTTCGTCTTCGGTGTGATCGCTGCTTCCAGTTCTTCTGCGGTCAGTTTGAATTCATTCTTCTGCTGAAGTGGAATGACAACCGGATTACCGTCTGCCAGAATGGTACACGGTACATACGATACGTAACTCGGCTGCGGGATCAGGACTTCATCTCCCGGATCCAGCATTGCACGCAGTGCCACATCTATTCCTTCACTTCCTCCGACCGTCACCATGATCTCATGATCCGGGTCATATTCTACATGGATCTTACGTTCCAGATATTTGCTGATCTCAATCTTCAGATCCTTAAGACCTGCATTCGATGTATAGAAAGTCTTGCCCTGTTCCAGGGTGTAGATACCTTCCTCTCTGATTCTCCATGGTGTGTCAAAATCCGGTTCTCCTACACCAAGGGATATTGCGTCAGGCATCTCACTTACCAGGTCAAAGAATTTACGGATTCCAGATGGTTCGATGCCTGTGATTTTCTTAGATAATGGATTTCTCATCATGGTGTTACAAGCATCCTTTCTGGTTTTTTCTGTCCGAACATGATCGTTCCGTGGTCTTTATATTTCTTTAATACGAACTGTGTACTGGTTCCTGTGACATCTTCGATCGGTGATAATTTACTTGATACGAATTTTGACACTTCCTGTAAAGTCTTGCCTTCGATCAGGACCATCATATCAAAATCACCGGAGGTCAGATATACAGCCGATACTTCTGGATAATTACAGATCCGTTCTGCAGTCTTGTCAAATCCGGTATCTCGCTGTGGTGTTACTTTTACTTCGATCAGTGCATTGACGTACTCTGTTCCTGTCTTGTCCCAGTCGATCAGTGTATGATAGCCACAGATGATCTTTGCTCTTTCCATGGCTGAAATCTCATTTGCTACGGTTACTTCGTCGGTTCCAAGAAGAACTGCCAGTTCTCCGAGGTCTACCCTGCTATGCTTCTCCAGATACAGGAGTATCTGCTTTCTTAATTCTTCCATCATTCATACCTCCGCTGTAAAGCTTCAAGATCTCATCCGGAGCCGGACGGTCGATATAACGCATCTCTTCTCCATTTCTTAAGATCTTATCATTGTTGTCTGTTGTATGTCCGATTACTGCTGCTGTAATCCCCTGATTGTTCAGCGCATCTGCCAGTACTTCCCCATTGTCAGTCACAGCCAGAAAACTTCCTGTAGATATCATCTGATATGGATTCAGTCGGAAATGTTCGCATACCTCGATCGTTTCCTGTAAAATACTGATCTTCTTCATATCAAGATCCAGTCCCTGTTCCAGTTCCAGTGCAAGATTCCACAGTGCTGCCAAGATTCCGCCATCTGCGACCTGACGTACGACAAATGCGCCCCCGGCTTTTGCGGCTTCGATTTCTTTTGGAGCAAATATCTGCTGTCCGTATGACTTTATCTGCTTCATGAAAACCGGCGCAAAACGAGTCTTAAGTTCCTGTTCTTTTTCTTCTGTGATCCGGAGCATGCCGTCCATTCCCGTATGCCCTGCAAACACGATATCCTTACAGGCTCGTGCGGTTTCCCGGTTCCAGGCTTCTTCCTTTGGTGCTTTTGCGATGCCTGTAACCGTTACAGCGATCACCTGTACCGCCGGATTCGCGGATGCCTGTATTCCGGCAAGCATGATATTATACCTTTTGCATGCTTTTTTCAGAAGCTTTTCAATCTTGTGGATTCTGGATTTGAACACGTATTCCGGATAGGCGATCTGAACGCTGACATTCGCAGATGGTTCATGCGTATCCTGCACATCCTGCATATCCTCACTCTGAATATCCGCTTCCTGTTCCTCATCCTCTGTTATATCAGGGCAGACAGAAAACACTGCACCCTGTGCCGCCAGTGCGTTCACAGTCTGTGCAAGTGCGTGGACACCAATCTGCGGTGATAATCCGTAGACGGTAACTGTTTCACTTATGAATTGTTCTGTCTGTGTCTCTAACTTCATGTCTGTTATGTTCCCCTTTTATTTTTTATACAAGATACGGAATAATCATCGTTGCTACCATGGCAATGATGACGATAAGCACAACAATTGATACAATTCTTCTTGTTTTTTTATTGTTGAAATTCATTCTTCTACCTTCTTTAATTCTATTTCCGTTACTGATGTTTCTTACTTTTAATCAATATTTACGCAAACAGTAACGTATTTCCCTACATTTTATACTCTTTACAATATTTTTGCAAGAAACATTCCTCACATTTCGGACTTCTTGCGCTGCAGATCGTGCGTCCGAATGTAATGATATGGATGTTCCAGAGAATCCAGTGGTCCTCCGGCAGTTCTTTCATCAGATCCTGTTCGATCTTGTCCGGGTCCTGATTCTTTGTAAGTCCCAGACGGTTAGATATTCGTTTTACATGTGTGTCCACGACCACACTCGGCACGTGATAGATATTTCCACGGATCACATTGGCCGTCTTTCTTCCTACTCCTGCCAGGCTCAAAAGGTCTTCCAGATCCGATGGGACTTCGCCATTATACTTATCCCGGATGTCTTTCATACAGGCTATGATATTCTTCGCTTTATTATGATAGAATCCGGTTGGTTTGATATCCTGCTCTAATTCTTTCAGGTCTGCGTCCGCAAATGCTTCGACAGACGGATATTTCCGGAACAGATCTTTTGTCACGATATTGACTCTTGCATCGGTACACTGGGCGCTTAGCATTGTGGCGATCAGAAGCTGCCACGGAGTCTCGTAATTCAGATAGCAGATGAATTCTGTTCCGTATTTTTCGTCCAGAAGTCCGAGGATTTCTCCTGTTCTTTTTTTCATAATACCATTCCTTTTATTTTGCATTTTTTAATATCTCTATCATCAAAAATTCTGTCCTGACATCTGTCTTGTCCCGGCGAGTCCGGCATCCGACAGACATTGTCTTCTTTCAATCCTGTTCTGACATCTGTCTTGTCCCGGCGAGTCCGGCATCTGACAGATATTGTCTTCTTTCAATCCTGTTCTGACATCTGTTTTGTCCCGGCATTCACCTTACAGACTCTCGCCTCCTGATTCAGCGGATTTCTGTTCTGATAGTCAAATAAGATATAAGTGTCTGCCTGTTTAAAATATTCCAGATGAGTCATTTTACGCATCTGGTTCCTGTCATATTTTCCATAATCCGGAAGATACTTATGCGTCTCTTCTTCTTTTTCGTAGAATGCTCTCGCCACATCCTTTGCCACCAGGTATTCTCCGGCGAATTCCGGCCGGCTCTTGGCATTTTCCCGAAGGTAATAATCATAGGTGAGTACTTCCCGGAATGTGTCTTCTTTTTCATTATGATATTGTCTGACATAATCCAGCAGGATCTGGTATCTTGCACTGCGCTTATGCTGAACAGCATTATAATTATGTGCTTCGTAGTATGCGGCAAGCCGGTCATACATAGAAAATGCAGAGTCATATTCTTTTTCCAGCTCTTCCATCGTGTTCGTAAACTGACGGCTGTTATAGTAGACCTCCACCATCTCTTCAATGCCTTTCAGACGCAGTACGTCTTCATAGGAAATCCATTTTGTATACAGTACTTCGTACGGCGGATGTGCTTTGTAGACAATACCGTATTCTTCCTGGTGTTCCTGCATAAAAGAACCTTTCAACACTTTCAGGAATCCAAGCTGAAGCTGTTCCGGCTTTAATGCATAGACATCATCAAAAGAATGTGCGAAGCTTTCCACATCTTCGTATGGAAGTCCGGCGATCAGATCCAGATGTTCATGCACATTTCCCTTATCCTGAATTCGTCTCACAATTCTGGACACTTTTTCAAAATCCATGACTCTGTGGATCTCTTTGATCGTCTTCGGATTCGTTGACTGCACACCAATCTCAAGCTGCACCAGTCCCGGACGCATCTGTTCCAGAAGTTCCAGTTCCTTTTCATTCAGGATATCTGCGGCAATCTCAAAATGGAAATTCGTGATGCCGTTATCGTGCTCCATGATATATTTCCAGATGGCAATGCTGTGGTCATGCTTACAGTTGAACGTACGGTCGACAAATTTCACCTGTGGGACCTTGTGATCCAGGAAAAACTGTAATTCCTTCTTCACCAGTTCGATATCCCGGAAACGCAGACGCTTGTCTACCGATGACAGACAATAACTGCAGGAGAACGGACATCCCCTGCTGGTCTCATAATAGATGATCTTGTGCTCAAAATCTTCCATGTGGTTATAGACAAATGGGACTTCACTCAGATCCATGATCGGACGCCATGGGGTGTCGATGAATTTCCTCTCCATACGGAAAGTAATTCCCAGGACTCCTTTTAACTGCTTATCCACATTCTCCGATTGCTGCCACGAATTATCCACATTTTCCAATTGATATCCACATGCTTTTTCTTCTGTTTCTGTGGATAAATCTTTTGTGTTCTTTTCGTATTCCTTCCGGTATATCTGACAGATTTCTTTAAAAGTCTTCTCTCCTTCGCCTTTCATCACGCCTTTGACACACGGAAGCCGTCTTAATACTTCTTTCGCATCGTAAGACACCTCCGGTCCGCCAAGCCAGATTGGCATATCCGGGCGTAATTTTCCGATTTCTGCCACAATCTCTTCTATATAATCCAGATTCCAGATATAGCAGGAAAGGCAGAGGATGTCCGGTTTTCTCTTATAGATATCCATCAGGATGTCATCTTTTTGCTGATTGATCGTATATTCCCCGATCTCCACTGCCGGATCGTCTGCATAGGCTTTCAGACTGTAGACCGCCAGATTGGAATGTATATATTTTGCATTGACTGCTGCCAGTAGTATCTTCATTATATTTTCCTCCAGATCAGAATTCCCCCCTCCGGTCATATGCCGGATAAGATAAATTCTCATATATCTAGGTATTATAAATTGCTATCGCCTTTTTTACAACATTTCCATTGACTTTTTGCCCGGAACACGTTAAAATATTGAGCTGTGCAGCCGGGGTGTTAGCGGTACCTTGCACCTGCAATCCGCTATAGCAGGGGTGATATTGCGCAGAGG
>JBNMJT010000022.1:0-23970 GCA_050873945.1 Dorea sp. | reverse complement strand
GATTGTGGAAGAAAAAGAAGCAGTTGCTGCAAAGACAGGAAAAGATGTGACTCCACAGGAAGCTGCAAAGAATACAATGGCATATAACATTCTGGCAGCGCATAATACCTCGGGAAATATGGATCGTCTGCAGATCAAATTCGATAAGCTGACATCCCATGACATTACATTCGTTGGAATTATTCAGACAGCCAGAGCTTCAGGACTTGAGAAATTCCCGATTCCTTATGTACTTACGAACTGTCACAACTCTCTGTGTGCAGTCGGAGGAACCATCAACGAAGATGATCACATGTTTGGTCTTACCTGCGCGAAGAAATACGGCGGAGTCTATGTACCGCCTCATCAGGCAGTTATCCACCAGTTCGCCCGTGAGATGCTGGCAGGCGGCGGCAAGATGATCTTAGGATCAGACAGTCACACCCGTTACGGTGCACTCGGAACCATGGCTATGGGAGAAGGCGGACCGGAGCTTGTAAAACAGCTTCTGAATAAGACTTACGATATCAAGATGCCGGGCGTAGTCGGAATCTACTTAGACGGCGAGCCAATGAAAGGTGTCGGACCACAGGACGTAGCTCTTGCGATCATCGGAGCTACATTCGGAAATGGCTATGTAAATAATAAAGTGATGGAATTCGTCGGACCTGGTGTGAGCAAGTTAAGTGCAGACTTCCGTATCGGTATCGATGTTATGACAACAGAGACGACTTGTCTGTCATCCATCTGGAAGACCGATGACAAGATCAAAGAATTCTACGACATCCACGGAAGAAGCGAAGATTACAAAGAGCTGAATCCTGGAGATGTTGCTTACTATGACGGTATGGTATATGTGAACTTAAGCGAGATCAAACCTATGATCGCAATGCCGTTCCATCCGTCTAATGTATACACGATTGATGAAGTAAGAACGAACTTAAAAGACATCCTTCACGATGTAGAGCAGAAAGCACTCGTAAGTCTGGACGGAGCAGTCAACTACTCATTACAGGATAAGATCGTGAACGGACAGTTATACGTAGACCAGGGAATCATCGCAGGATGTGCCGGCGGTGGATTTGAAAATATCTGTGCTGCAGCAGACATTATCAAAGGACACTATATCGGTTCCGATGAATTTACATTCAGCGTATATCCGGCAAGTACACCGATCTACATGGAACTGGTGAAGAATGGTGCAGTTGCTGACCTTATGGAAGCAGGAACGATCGTGAAAACTGCATTCTGCGGACCATGTTTCGGTGCAGGAGATACACCTGCGAACAATGCATTCTCTATCCGTCACTCAACCAGAAACTTCCCGAACCGTGAAGGTTCCAAGCTTCAGAGCGGACAGATCGCATCTGTTGCACTTATGGATGCACGTTCCATTGCAGCAACAGCAGCAAATAAGGGATTCCTTACACCTGCAACTGATATGGATGTGGAATACAAAGGACAGAAATATCACTTTGACAAAAACATTTACGCAAACCGTGTATTTGACAGCCACGGCGTAGCAGATCCATCTGTAGAGATCAAATTCGGACCGAACATCAAAGACTGGCCGGCAATGGCAGCACTTCCGGAGAACTTACTCCTGAAAGTGGTATCTGAGATCCACGATCCGGTTACAACAACCGATGAGCTGATCCCATCCGGAGAGACCTCTTCTTACAGATCGAACCCGCTGGGACTTGCAGAATTCGCATTATCAAGAAAAGATCCTGCATACGTAGGCCGTGCGAAAGAAGTTCAGAAAGCAGAGAAAGCAA
Organism: Dorea sp.; assembly: GCA_050873945.1. GTDB lineage: Bacteria > Bacillota > Clostridia > Lachnospirales > Lachnospiraceae > Dorea_A. Next base: position 22,213 of record JBNMJT010000022.1, on the reverse strand, counting down.
TCGAAGCAGGACAGTGTCCGTTAGAAGTCTTAGATGAACTGAAACCGGTTATGGCAAAAGTACGTGAGACTTATCCGGAAGCCGGAGAAGGCAACCTTGGAATCGGAAGCACGATCTTCGCAGTAAAACCGGGAGACGGTTCCGCAAGAGAGCAGGCAGCATCCTGCCAGAAGGTACTCGGCGGCTGGGCTAATATTGCAAACGAATATGCAACCAAGAGATACCGCTCGAACCTGATCAACTGGGGTATGCTTCCATTCATCACAGAAGAAGACCATGAGAACTTAAGCTTCAAGAACGGCGATTACATCTTCGTACCGGAGATCAGAAAAGCGGTGGAAGATAAGAGTGCCGAGATTAAGGCTTATGTAGTCGGAGATACGCTGAAGGAGATCACGCTGAAGCTTGGTGATATGACGGATGCGGAGAGAGAGATTATCCTGAAAGGATGTCTGATCAATTACTATAGAGGATAGATAGTAAATAAATCATAAACAGAGAAAACACTCCGGGATGGCTGATTGGCCTGAAGGAGTGTTTTTGGTTATCACCATACATTTGGAAGAAACTGTTGATGTAAGTTCTGTAGATATAGTTAAATGTACAAGAGAACCTGTCAGACACACTTTGATCTTTATATACAATAAAATTAAATTTACTATATACAATTTCTGCGCCTTATGCTAGAATATATCCAAGCATTATATTTCGAGATTTCTAAAACAGAAAAAACTGTTTCTATATTCAAGGTAAATACATATCAGAAATTTTCAATGCTTAAGATTCACAACACATCAAAACAGGCGGAGGGTTTCTGAAAAGTATAGATCCTCCGAAAATAGAATTGGAGGATATTGGATGAAAGAAAACAAAAGAAAGAGATGGGAAAAAGCCGTATTGCCAGAGGGAGAAGCGAAGATGGGATTTTATCTTAACAGCAGAGCACCATATGTTTTGTATGAAGGGGAGACGAAGTCACGATATTTTGTTGATAAGACTTTGATGTTAGAAAAGATATTTGGATTTATCCATACGAAGAATACGCATGTGTGTATAACCAGGCCGCGAAGATTTGGAAAAACCGTTATGGCAAATATGTTGGGCGCATTTCTGGGTAAAAGATCGGATGCGAAAGAACTGTTTGATGGTCTGAAGATTGCCGGAACGGAAGAATATCTGGAGCACCTGAACCGGTATAATGTTATTTTCATTGATTTTAGTAAGATGGATGTGTTTTGCAAAAACTATGAAGAATATATAGAATCGATCCGGGAATTATTCGAAGAGGATATGCAGGAATATTACCCACAGATCCAGTTTCGGGAAAATGAATCTATACAGGGAATGTTGTTACGTGTATTCCAAAAGACAGGAGAGCGTTTCGTATTTATTATGGATGAATGGGACAGTATATTTCATAAGAGTTTCATGTCGGAAGATGATCAGAAAAAGCATATCTGGTTCTTAAGTAATCTGCTAAAGGATCAGCCGTATGTGATTTTGTCGTATATGACTGGAATTCTGCCGATTTCAAAATATTCGGAAGGCTCAGAATTGAATATGTTCAGGGAATATACATTGGTTACAGAAGAGACATTTAGCGAAGAGTTTGGATTTGTAGAAGATGAAGTTGACAGGGTGTATGCAAAATATCTTACGAGTACCGTGAATCCGAAAATTACCAGAGATGATCTGAGGAGATGGTATGATGGATATTACACAAAATCCGGCGAACGTATCTACAATCCACGTTCGGTAGTGCTGGCATTATCGAATAATAATCTGGGAAATTATTGGACGAATTCGGGACCGTATGATGAGATCTATTATTATGTAAAACATGATATAGACGGAGTGCGTGATGATCTGGCTTTAATGGCATCGGGAGAGTCAGTTCCGGCAAATGTGCAGGAATATTCTGCGACATCTATGAATCTGACGAATAAAGATGAGATATTTTCCGCTATGGTTGTGTATGGACTGCTGAGTTATTATGAGGGAGAAGTATGCATCCCAAATAAAGAATTGTTAGATAAATATAATATCATGCTGGCAAAAGAGCCGGGAATGGGATATGTGTACCGCCTGGCAAAGGAATCAAGAAAAATGTTAAATGCTACCTTGCACGGAGATACGAAGACGATGTCAGACATTTTGGAGTATGTTCATAATACAGAGATTCCGATATTATCTTATAATCATGAAACAGAGTTGGCAGCAATCGTGAATCTGGTCTTTCTTGCAGCCAGAGACTGGTATCGGGTAGAGAGAGAAGATAAGGCAGGGAAAGGATTCGTTGATTTCATATGCTATCCATATAATACAAATGCAACGTGCCTGATATTAGAATTAAAGGTTGATGATACTGCGGAATCGGCATTGCGTCAGATTAAAGAAAAGGAATATGCATTGCGATTTCAAGGAAAACTGGGAGAAGAAAGAATATATACGGGCGACATTCTGGCGGTTGGAATTGGATATTGGAAGGATTCTAAGAAGCATGAATGCAAGGTGGAAAACTTTAGAATAGAAAGTATATAAAATAAAATTACCACATTGAATAAAAAATAGTCAGATTCAATGTGGTGATTTTTGTATTTACCAGATTCAATATGGTATTTTTTTAATCCAGCCTACTACAAAAGCAGCAACTGAGAGAGGTGAAATTGTTAATGGTGTCGTCAATATGACATGGAATTCCAGGGCATGAAAATATATGCCGGTATTTCGAAGAGTTTTTTTATTGCGATGTGTTCAAAAGGAACTGCCAATGGCAGGCTCTGTAGATATTAAAGTACGAAATAGAAGTTGCCGGCAGCAGGTTCTATGTGTATCATAAATATAAAAAAATAAGATACATGCAACAATAGGAGTGGCAAAAGACTCTTATTTATAGATACTGGATTGTGGGTGCAGCATGTCTGCCGGGCAATCCGCGGCATAAAGTCAGAAAAAAGCTCATATCTGAGGGAGGGCATGATATGAAATGCAGTGTAAAGAAGTTCTCAGAAATGTACGAGACTGTCTACCGTGATCTGTACCGCTATGCGTTATGTCTGATGAAAAATTCACAGGAGGCGGAAGATGCAGTAAGTGAGGCAGTTGTTACAGCTTACGAGAATATACATAAATTGAAAAAGGAAGAAGCTTTCCGCAGCTGGATATTCACGATCCTTACGAATAAATGTAAGAAGAGATGGAAGAAAATTTCCAAAGAATCGCCGGAAAAGGAAGAAGAGTTTCCAGAGCAGTCCACAGCACCGGACTATGATCTGGCGATAGATGTAAAGAAGGCATTCTTTGTATTGTCGGAAGAGGAACAGATATTAGTCGGACTGTCAGTATTCGGCGGATATTGCAGTCAGGAGATTGGTGAGATGATGAAGCTGAATCCGAATACGGTGCGGTCAAAACGCAGCCGGGCACTCAGGAAGATGGAATGTGTACTGGATGGCTATAGAGATAATACAATACGGTAGAAGGGAGTGAGAAATGTATGAAGCGTGAGAATGAGCAAAAACAGAAAGAATACTGTGAACAGGATATAGTAGATCAGATTGTGCAAATGTCAGAAGATACTGAAATACCCGACAGCCTGAGACCGGAGAATATAGAAAAATTACTGGAAGGCAAGAAACGAAAGAGACATTTCCGCCCGTATCAGGCCGGGGTTGTGGCAGCAGCCTGTGTAGTAGTTGTCGCAGCTGCGATAGTGTGGCAACAGGGGAAAATGCATAATGGATCATCAGATTCTTCCAATATGGCAGCCGGGAATACAGAGAGCAGCACAGGAAATAAAATCAGTAACAGCAAAAAAATCCGGACGGCCAAAAGCTATGAAGAGATCTATCAATATATCGAGCGCGCACAGGATAACTCCGGCATTGCAATGTATGCAAGAGGAGGAAATGAGATTGCGGTACAAGATTCGGCTTCCTCGGCAAAATCAATGGAGTCTGCATCAGCGGAGACGTCTGCCGCTTCTTCGGCAGATACAGGAGCCGCGGCAACGACTACAGACGGCAGCTATTCACAGACCAATGTCCGTCAGTCCGGTGTGGACGAAGGAGATATCGCAAAAACGGACGGAACCTATCTGTATGTAAGAGAAGACAATGGACGAACCATTGATGTAGTCGATGTAGGTCAGAGTCAGACAAAGACAACGGCTGAAGTACAACAGACAGGAAATGCGGACACTGCAGACGATGCAAAAACAGGTTCGGGACAGTTGAAAAAGTACAGTGAGATCACGCTCGAAGAAGAATATAAAATTCAGGAATTTTATGTAAATACAGATCAGAAGAAACTGGTAGTTGTATGCCAGAAAGAATGTACAGATACAGACAACAAAAAACAAACAAATACAGACACCTGGAATCAGACCAAAACAGCGGCAGTCACCTATGACATCAGTGATATCAAAAAGCCGGTGAAAGAAGGCGAAGTAACCCAGAGCGGAACTTACAATTCCTCCCGTATGGCGGATGGTTACCTGTATCTGTTCAGTGAATATTACACGAATGGAAATATGGTCAAAGATAAGCCGGTCACATATGTGCCGCTTATCAATGAAAAAGAGATGAGCCAGACCAGCATCTGCCTGCCGCCGGTAAACTGTGGAACCATGTATGAAGTGATCAGTTCTGTGGATATCAGCAAACCGGATGAGACCGTGGATAATAAGGCAATTCTCTCCGAAGGCGGCCAGATGTATGTCAGTGGAAAGAACATTTATTATTATGAATCAGAATGGCAGCAGGACAATCAGACCGTGACAACACTCCGCAAGATTTCTTATAAAAAAGGAAAGCTGAAAGCTGTAGCGCAGGGAAAAGTAAAAGGGTATTTAAACGATACATTTTCACTAGATGAATATAAAGGGAATCTGAGATTATTTACTACCAACAATGATGAGAATCTGGTGACGATCTTAGACAGGAAATTAGATAAAGTCAGTTCCATCGAGAATCTGGCGAAAGGAGAATCTATCTATTCTGCAAGATTTATGGGAGAAACAGGATATTTTGTGACCTATGAACAGGTGGATCCGTTATTCAGTGTAGACCTGTCTGATCCGGAAAAACCAAAGATTCTTGGAAAATTAAAGATTCCGGGATTCTCGAAATACCTGCATTTCTACGGGGAGGATAAATTACTTGGAATCGGAATGTCAACAGATGAAGAATCTGGTATGTCAGAAGGTGTGAAAGTTACGCTGTTCGATATTTCCGACAGGACAGATGTCAAAGAAGAAGCGACACTGGTGCTGGATGACCTGTATGGAACAAATGCAGCATATGATTATAAATCAGTTCTGGCAGATGCAGCCAGGAACCGAATCGGATTCTCCGGTTACAGTCAGAATGGAGAAACCTATTGCCTGCTGACCTATAATGAAAAAGAAAAGAAATTTGATACGATCCTGAAAGAAGAGATCAATGGAAATACTTCACAGGGAGTTCGTGGAATATATATAGAAGATACATTATATGTGATCAGTGGGAATATTATCGAGGCTTATGATATAGACACAGGGGAGAAGACCGGAGATATTATATTATAAATTGTATTTTTGATTTGTCATCGCGGCCTCTCAGGCTGTGAGAAAGGAAACAGATAAAAAACCTGTGCTATAAAGGGAAACTCTGGAAAATAAAAATACACAATACCAGAAAGATTGTATGATATAACATATCCGGTATTGTGTATTTTTTAAAGTATGTAACTGTTACTGCAGATGACTCAGGCGGCTGCGAAGTACAGGTCCGACGATGATTGCAATGATGATCTTCACTGCATCACCGGCAAGATAAGGGATGACTCCGACAGAAAGTGCTGCAACAAATGACATTTTTAACTGGATTGCAAGCCACTCTGTACCAAAGATATAAGTGATCGCCATACCGATGATCATTCCGACAACAGCAAGGCTTCTGTTCTTTGGAAATTTATCAACAAACAGTCCGGCGATCAATGCCAGGAAGATAAATCCGATCAGATATCCGCCGGTAGGTCCTGCAAGCTTACCTAATCCTCCTGTGAAACCGGAAAATACCGGAAGACCAACCAGTCCGAGTAACAGGTATACGACATAACTGATCGTTGCATCTTTGAATCCAAGTACATAAATACTGATCATAATTACAAGATTGGTAAGACTGATCGGCACCGGACTGACAGGGATCGGGATCGCCAGAGGAGCAAAGATACAGGTGATCGCAGTCATCAGGGCGATCAGTACAAGTTTACGGGTGGAGAGTTTGCTGGTTGTTGTGTTGTTAGCAGTGTTGTTCATAATAGTAATTGTCTGCCGGGCGGCAGAGCTCCTTTCCTTTAGATTCATATCAAAAATATAACAGCAGTATAAAATGAATCTGGCTGGATGTCAACTATATATTTGCAAAGGTTAACAATTGGAGCGAAAGGGATTAACAATCAATGTACGATTTTAAAGTGTGTAGTATTGTGTAAACATTAAAAGAAATATATAAAAATCAGACAATTACAGTATAAAATATAAATAATGAAAAATAAAAGAAAATAATTATAAAAAGTATTGACAAAATAAAACTTGAATGGTATTATGTAATCAATCCAAAGGAAATCCAAAATAAACAAAAAAAAGACTTCCTGACGAGAAAGGGAATCTTGAAAATTCAATATCACATATTTTATAAGATGTATTTTTATTATAAATTCTCAATTCATTTAAGAATCGAAAATACAAAGTATGGATATTAAATATCTGGTAAGGCATCGGATATTAGGTATCGTAAAGTATATTGTAGAGAAAGAGAATGGATGAATAAAGATTATAGAATAATATCACGGGGATATAGATCTTAATCATATATAAGAGATGAGATGATAAATTTCAACTTATATCTTAGGTGATAAAAGAATAAAAAGTTTATCAAGGATGAAAAATATTTCATATGTCGGTGAGATATCGTTGATTGGAAATTTACGAAAAGGAGGCTTAATCCAATGGACACAGTAGAATCATCGAATCAATATGTTAGTGGTAGTACAGTTAGAAATTCCCATAGAGTAAGCCTTTATTATAATAGATAAGAGGCCGGTAGAGGAGATTCAGATAAAAAATAAAACGGAGAAAATATAACCGGACGAAAAAGTAAAAAAGCTGTAAACATATTGAACAGATACCACATATTTGAAGATATTATTAAAATGTGTAAAGAAACATAAATAGTAGATTTGAATGAACGTGCAGGAAGATGAGTAAAAGATCATCGGAAAGCATAAAAAGGCGACAGGGAAGAAAAATAAAAAATCATTCTCCGATTTGAAAATTAAATAATTGAATATGATAAAATTGAATACATAACAGCCATCATAAGTTAAAAAATATGATGGCTGTTTTTTTTGTAAATTTTTGTAACTTTTGTAATAGTTTTTTAACATAATTGACCGTATATTTTGACAATGGACAGGTCATATGATAAACTTATATAAGTAAAATTGTAGGGAAATACGTTTTTTAAATAAATATTTTGAGGTGAGAAGTATTGGATAAATATGAATATAGGGTGAAAACCGAGCAGATGCTGGATCATCTGGAAAAAAAGGAGTACCAGCAAGCGATGGAAATCGCAGATGGTATAGACTGGAGAAGAGTAAAGAATGCATCTATGCTCAATACAGTAAGTGAGATTTACGAATATAATGGTGAATTTAAAAAGGGGAGAGATATCTTATTTCTGGCATTTGACAGGGCACCGGGAAGCAGAAAGATTGTATACCGTTTAGGTACACTGGCACTGAAGATCAAGGATATCAGAGAAGCAACAGATTGCTATGAAGAATTTGTAAGGCTGGCACCAAAAGATCCGAATCAGTATATTTTAAAATATAAGATTCTGAGAACACAGGGAGCAGCACTTTCTGATCAGATTACGGCTCTGGAAGAGTTTAAAAAGGCGGAATACATTGAGAAATGGGCATATGAACTTGCAAAATTATATGATGAAGCCGGAATGACAGCAGAATGTCTGGAAGAATGTGATGATCTGATTCTTTGGTTCAGTGAAGGAAAATATGTATACCTTGCAATGGAACTGAAAATGAAGTACAAACCGCTGACACCTCTTCAGCAGGAAAAATATGACAGCCGTCCGGGAGCAGTGAAGAAGAAACCGGAGCCGGTAAAACAGCCGGAGTCAACATTAGAAGAAGTTGATGATGAGAATGAATATGATGAGGGTGCAGATACAGATGTAGAGACTCAGAATGAACCTGTTCCTTCTGAGACAGTGGAAAGAATCAGTGAGACAGAAGTTCAGGAGATTCCACCACAGCAGGTTCCGATGCAGGAAGAACTGCTTCAGGAAGAGCCTGTACAGGAAGAAGTTGTGCAGGAAGTACCAGAAGAGGAAGTTACAGAAGAACCGGAAGTTGAGAATGTAACAGAAGAGGCTTCAATATATACAGAACAGAAACCAGCGGAACACGCATCAGCGATTAAACAGGTAGTAACCGGGGCAACTTTAGAAGAAGCTTTAGCACAGGGAATGGCAGTTGCCAGCGGCATTAATATCGAAGAAGAAGCAATGAAAGAGCGCGAAGATGAGATTCTGGCAAATGGACAGATGATGATCGATGATATTCTTCAGAAGTGGGAAGCAAAACAAAAAGACCATGAAGAAGCGATCGCAAAGCAGAAGGCTAAGGATGAAGAACGTCTGCAGAAGGAAAGAGAACAGGCAAGAATCCGTCAGGAAGAGGAACGCAGAGAGGTAGAAAGAAAAGCAGCTGAGGCTGAGGCGAGAAGAAAAGCCGAGGAAGAAGCAGCAAGAAAGGCAGCTGGAGAAGAGGCAAGAAGAAAAGCCGAAGAAGAAGCAGCAAGAAAGGCAGCCGAAGAAGAGGCAAGAAGAAAAGCCGAGGAAGAAGCAGTAAAAAAAGCCGAAGAAGAGGCAGCAAGAAAGGCTGTCGAAGAGATTGAAAAGAAAGCTGCTGAGCAGCGGGAATTATCCGAAGAAAAGACGCAGAGAATTCCAGATGATATTGTCCGTCTGATGGAAGAAATGGAAAATGAGAATGAAGCGTCTGCGGAAGAAATATATGAAGAAGACTTCGAAGACGGACCGGAGATGGAAGAAGATTTCATTGATGGTATAGAAGAAGAACTCTCCGGAATGGACATGAGCGGAAGTAGTTTTGAAGAGGCTGATTTTGAAGAAGCCGATTTTGAAGACGAGGACTTCGAGGAGGCTGATTTCGAAGAAGAAGACTTTGAGGATGAGGATTTTGAGGAAGCTGATTTCGAAGAAGACTTTGAAGATGAGGACTTTGAGGAAGCTGATTTCGAAGAAGAAGACTTTGAAGATGAGGACTTCGAGGAAGCTGATTTCGAAGAAGCGGATTTTGAAGATGAAGACTTCGAGGAGACTGAGCTTGAAGAAAATCCGGAAGCCGATTCTGAAGATGAGGATTTCGAAGAAGCGGATTTTGAAGAAGACTTTGGCGATGAAGATTTCGAAGAAGCTGACTTTGAAGAAGATTTTGACGAAGCAGATGACGAAGATTTCTCTGATTTTGAAGAAGCGGATTTTGAAGAAGCTGACTTTGAAGACGAGGATTTTGAAGAGGCTGATTTCGAAGAAGACTTTGAAGACGAGGAAATCGGAGAGCCAGATTTTGAAGATGTTGACGATGAAGAAACGGACTTTGATGACGGCAGTTTTGAAGAAGACTTCGAAGAAGACTTTGACGAAGCAGATGACGAAGATTTTTCTGATTTTGAAGACGAAGACTTTGAGGAAGAGGAATTAGAAATCGAAGATGATGAAGAAGAAGATTTAGAGATCGAAGAACCGTCAGAAGAAGAGATTCAGGCCAGAATTAAGAAATCAAAAGGCGGCGGAGTTCCGTTTGATACAGGATTCGTTGTAACAGGAAGATATGACTTAAGTGCAACAAGTGAGATCGGACTGAAAGCCGGACTTACGGAAGAGCAGAAAAAGTTATTCTCCTATTTTGTTCCGGTAAGAGGAATGAGTGAACAGATCGTAGAAGCGCTTGATAATGACAGAAGAGCCCAGAGAGAAGGAACTTCCAAGACAGGCAACCTTCTGATCGTAGGAAGAAAGGGATCCGGTAAGACGGTCCTGGCTGTTGATATTGTAAAAGCAATCCAGAAACAGAGAAATCTGAAACAGGGTAAGGTAGCAATCGTAACAGGTGAGTCACTGAACAAGAAAGAACTTACCAATATTATCCAGAAACTCCGCGGCGGAGCAATTATCATTGAACGTGCAGGTAAGCTGAACTCCAGAACAGTGAAAGAACTGAATTACCTGATGGAGAAGAAGACAGGTGAATTACTGTTCGTACTGGAAGATCAGAAGAAACCGCTGGAGCGTCTGATGACAGCGAATCCGGAATTCAAGAAGAAGTTCAGCTCTAAGCTGGAGCTTCCGGTATTCATCAACGATGAGCTGGTAACATTCGGCCAGACATATGCGAAAGAGAATGGATACAAACTGGATGAGATGGGAATCCTTGCACTGTACAGCCGTATCGATGTAATGCAGAGAGAAGACCATGCGGTATCCGTTGCAGAAGTAAAAGAAATCATGGACGAAGCAATCTCACATTCACAGAAAGCAAACGTAAAACACCTTGCACGAAGAGTATTCGGTAAGGGAACCGATGATTCTGACAGAATTATCCTGAAAGAAGAAGATTTTAAAATCTAATAAAAATGAATATCTGTAAGAACCTGTCGATGGCAGGATTTACAGGTCGGATTTTGAAAGAGTTTTGACAAACTAAACGGTCAAAACTCTTTCTTTTTGCCCTTTTGTAAAGTATAATGTTGTTATAAATATGCAACAGAATGCGAGGGGTAATTATGGCTGAAAAAAAGAAGAAACCGTATGAAATAGGTGAGCTGGATCAATACCTTTTCGGACAGGGCAACCATTACGAGATCTATAAAAAGCTGGGCGCACATCTGGTACAGGACGGAAAAGAAAAAGGTGTGTATTTTGCGGTATGGGCACCGCATGCGCAGGCAGTATCGGTAGTCGGAGAGTTCAATGAATGGGATACAGAGGCGAACCCGATGAAGAGAGAAGAACCGCTGGGAATCTATACCTGCTTTATACCGGGCGTGAAGAAGAATCAGATGTACAAGTATTGTATTGAGACTTATTCGGGAGAGCAGATATTCAAGGCAGATCCATATGCCAATTATGCGGAATTAAGACCTGGAACAGCATCCAGGGTTACAGATATTGAGAATATCAAATGGACAGATACGGAGTGGATGACACACAGAAAGACGTGGAACCATAAGCATGAGCCGATGTCTGTCTATGAGGCGCACATCGGTTCCTGGATGCGCCATCCGGGACGGGAAGATGAAGGTTTCTATACATATAGAGAATTCGCCAGAGCAATTACCAAATACGTAAAAGAAATGGGTTACACACATGTGGAACTGATGGGAATCGCGGAGCATCCGTTTGATGGTTCCTGGGGATATCAGGTGACTGGATACTATGCACCGACATCCAGATATGGAACGCCGGAAGATTTCGCATGGATGATCAATTATCTGCATAGAAATAAAATCGGTATCATTCTCGACTGGGTACCGGCACATTTTCCGAAGGATGCACACGGACTGGCAGACTTTGACGGAACACCGACTTACGAATATGCAGATCCAAGACTGGGAGAGCATCCGGACTGGGGAACCAAAGTATTTGATTTTGGAAAGAATGAAGTACAGAACTTCCTGATCTCAAATGCATTATTCTGGGTTGAAAAGTTCCATATAGACGGACTCCGCGTAGATGCGGTTGCTTCGATGCTGTATCTGGATTATGGAAGAAATGACGGTGAATGGATCCCGAATAAATACGGTGATAATAAGAACCTGGAAGCAATTGACTTCTTCAAGCACCTGAATTCGGTTGTGCTTGGAAGAAATCCGGGAGCACTTATGATCGCAGAAGAGTCTACTGCATGGCCGCAGGTAACCGGTGATGTGGAAGAAGGCGGACTGGGATTCAGCCTGAAATGGAATATGGGATGGATGCATGACTTCACAGAATATATGAAGCTGGATCCATATTTCCGAAAGGATAATCATCATCTGATGACATTTGCCATGAGTTATGCATACAGTGAGAATTATATTCTGGTACTGTCGCATGATGAGGTGGTACATCTTAAGTGCTCGATGCTGAATAAGATGCCGGGACTTGGATTTGATAAATATGCGAATCTGAAAGCCGGATATGCATTCATGATGGGACATGCCGGTAAGAAGCTGCTCTTTATGGGTCAGGAGTTCGCACAGCTTCGTGAATGGAGTGAGGAACGTGAGCTTGACTGGTATCTGCTGGCAGAGCCGGAGCATCAGCAGATGAAGACATGGGTAAAAGACCTCTTACATTTATATAAGAATCATAAGGCAATGTATGAGATGGACCAGAGCTGGGAAGGCTTCGAATGGATCAGTGCGGATGACGGATACAGAAGTATCTACAGCTTTATGAGACATTCGAAAGGCGCGAAGAAGAATCTGCTGTTCGTCTGCAACTTTACGCCGATGGCAAGAGATGATTACAGAGTCGGAGTTCCGAGAAAGAAACAGTACAAGCTGATCCTGAACAGTGATGAGGAGAAATACGGCGGAACCGGAGAGGTACGTAAGAAGATCTATAAGGCTGAGGCTAAGGAATGTGACGGAAGGCCGTATTCATTTGCATATAAGCTGCCGCCTTACGGAGTTGCTGTATTTGAATTTTAGGATGAAAGATGTCAAAATAGGATAGAAAGCAGAGAATCTTGTATTGAAAGATTTTCTATGTCTATGTATAGAGATTTTAGTTATGATAAAAAATGCCGGGAAGTTAAAAACTTCCCGGTGTTTTTTTATCGTTATGCGGTTATTAGTTATTCATAATATAATCTAGTTTGCAGAGCTGTTAGCTGATGAAGAATCAGAGCTGTCAGAATTTGTGGTTCCTGATTCACTGTTGCTGCTCTGTGTATCATTCTGATTATCAGACTGACTGTCTGTACTGTCATTCAGTGAAGAATCATCAGCAGAACTGTCTGTTGTGTCAGCGTTAGAAGAGTCATCGCTGCTGTTCAGAGAATCGTCCTGGGTGTCATCAGACTGATCATCTGCGTTATCTGTGCTGTCTTCTGTATTGGCATCGTCCTTGTTCTTATCTGAATCGTCCTTTTTAGAATCACTTCCGCCGAACAGATCTTTGAAAAACTTCTTGATCTTGCCCCAGAATCCGCCCTCATCGCTGTTGTCATCCGAATTGTTATCGGAAGAATCATCAGCACTGTCAGAGCTGTTGGAAGAGGAATTGTCGGAAGAATCCAGTGTACTGTTACTTACGACATCATCACCGAGTGCGCTGTCATCTGTGTTGTTAATGATTCCGCCATCGGAACTGTCATCACCGCCGAAGATACCTTTGATGGAATTCCAGAGGTTGGAGAGGAATCCGCCGCTCTTTCCGTCAATATTATCTAACGTATTCTTCAGTGCCTTGACATCATAGTCATACTGGGAAATGTTCTTCATCAGTTCAGTGATCTTGTCAATCTGTTCCTGTGTCAGTGTGACATCGTTATTCTTGGCAGCATCTTCGACTGCGTTCTGAATGTCATCTGTATCGGTCAGACCGTCTTCGATCACGCTTTCTTTTGCGTCATTCATGACATCTTCTGCTTTGTCCTGTCCGATGTCATTCGCCAGGTCACCGGTGGTGACAAGCTCATCGGTTGCGGCAGCTTTCTGATCTTCATTCAGTGTGGTTCCGGTAGCTTTCTCATAAGCCATCATGATACCTGTCAGTGCACCGGTTCCGGATACTTCGATCGGAGAAGCGGCGACAACGTTACAGTTCTCGACACCGGATGTCAGAAGTGTACTGGAGATCATAGAGCTTGTAACATAAGTTAAGTTGGAAACCTTTACCTGGATTCCGCCGCTTGTTGTCGGTTCTACATAAGAACAGCTGTAGGTACGGGTACCGATCTGCTCATCAGGAGCGACTCCTTCCAGATATTTTCTCTCGTCTGCATTGGTAACTTCGATGACTTCTGCTTTGTCGGAAGAAGTTCCGAAATACTCATACATAGAATTCTTCTGTGAATCAGACAGGTTGGCTCCAAGTGTTACAACTTTGGATGAATCTGCTTTTACAACCAGTGGTGCCGCAGTAGATCCAAGTACGACTGCCATGGCAACTGGTAATGCTCTTTTTAATTTTTTCATAATGCGTGGTGTGTTCACCATGCCCCCTTTTTATTAAATATTTTTATCCCTGTTACTTCTTAAATATAGCACAAAACAGTATATTTTCCTAGGAAATATAAATGAACTATTTCTAAAGATTTTCTGTAGATTGTGTCCGTTACTGTACGGTCAGCAGCCTTTGCAGGCGTGCGTCCAGCTCTTTCTGCGATATCATTCCCTGCATGATTGCGATCATTTCCCGGTCTCTGAAAATGAGAAATGTCGGGAGGAGATCTGTCTGATACTGTGCGGCAAGAAGTGCGGATTCGGAGGTCTCTACTTCGAAAAAGCGGATTCTGCCGGAATATTTTTTCTGATATTGCTTTTCCAGATCTTCTATGACAGGGCGCATCATTGCACATTTACCACACCAGACGGCGTAGAACATGACGACTGCCAGTGCGGGATGGTCCGGGCTTTCTTTTGCCGGTGCATCTGAAGAAAGCTGCCAGTGATTCATCCGGCAGGTCTCGAAGTTTTGTGTTGTCAGATGTAACATAAGCTTCCACCCTTTCCTTGATGAATTTCTTAATGAACAGGAGCATAAGATATGTTCTCTATTAATATATGAAAGGAAAGGGGATAAGTGCATATACATGGCAATGACTGTATACAATGCCGGATACCGCTATATTTTATCTGCGCTTTGCGATCAGCTTGCAGATCGGATTGCCCATGGAAGAGAATTTCGCTTCGTATTCTGTCATAATATTGCCCTGGTTCATCGTACTGTCATTATGGAGATCGTAAGAAAGCTGATCCAGAACGAACAGTTCGGAAGTCTCCAGTTCTTCTACGGAAAAGTCGAAGAGCGGACGGTTGTCGGTCTTAAATTCTACGGTTCCATCTGCAGTCAGGACTTTATCGTAAAGCTTGAAGAATTCGTTGGATGTCAGTCTTCTTCTTGCATGGCGGGCCTTCGGCCACGGATCGGAGAAGTTCAGGTAGATACGGGATACTTCTGCCGGTGCGAATACCGTTGGCAGGTCATTCGCATCCATACAGATGAAACGGATGTTGGCAGGAGCTTTTCCTTCGGCTTCCAGCTCCTGGAATTTCTCAACGGCACGCAACAGGACGCTGGAATAGCGTTCGATGCCGACGTAGTTGATCTGTGGGTTCTCGGATGCGAGAGTCAGAAGAAACTGACCTTTTCCCATACCGATCTCGATGTGCAGCGGCTGTTCTTTTTGGAACTCCTGATTCCAGCTTCCGCGTAAGCTTTCCGGATTCTTAACAACTTCTTTGCAGGCTTCCAGAACGCTCTCTGCACGTGGTATATTTCTAAAACGCATATGTGTGTTCCTCCTTATAATCAATGGATTTGCAAGGGTTCTCAGGCATTTTGCAAATCGTTCTTAGTTTAGCGTCTGTGCAGGAAAAAGTCAATGGAAGTAGAAATTGTCAGAAGAATTGAGAAAAATAATACAATATATACAAATTGATGGTGGTAATTTTAAAAAATAGGTGTATTATTATAACATGGATAAAAAAGTAACAATAAATGATTGTGAAATGTGCAAAAAGGAGGGCGGCTTATGAACTCTGTTATTGAAAAATTGGCTGAAGTGGAAGAGACGGCGGAGGCAATCGTAGAGCATGCCAGACAGCAGAAGGGTGAAATTGAAAGACAGATACAGGAAGAAAGAGATCAATTTGACCGGGACCTGGAAGAAGAGACGCAGAAAAAGCTGGAGAAGATAAAAGCAAAGTCGCAGCAGGAAGTAGAGAAAGTTCTGGAACGGGAACGGAAGAAGAACCAGACGGCGATTGATGATCTGAAGCGGGAATATGAAGAGAATCACGACATTTACGCAGAGGAAATCGTAAGACATATGATCGAGGTGTAGCGTATGGGAAATGTGATGGCTTACAGTGGGATCACGACAAAGGTACGTGCGATGTCGGCGAAGCTTCTGACAGAGAAAGATTACGATACGATCGCGGGGCTCGGGACAGTAACAGAAGCAATCGAGTATCTGAAAGATAAGACGGCGTATGCGCCGTATGTGAACCGGATGGATATTTCTCTGTATCACAGAGGAAATGTAGAGAAGATTTTGTACCAGTCGCTGTTTGATGATTATTCAAGGATCTTCCGGTTTGCCGGGATGGAGCAGAAGACATTTTTAAAATTATACTGGAAACGGTATGAGGTCGATCTGATCAACTATTGTCTGAGGATCGTGTTCAATCATTATGACAAACCATTTGATCTGGAATATAAGAAAGAGTTTTTCGACAGATATTCACAGATTTCCATAGACCGGTTGATAACTTCGAAAAATATCGAGGAACTTGTGGATAACTTACGGGATACGGAATATTATGATGCGCTTGCCAGAATCAGAGATTCCGGGGCGGGAACGCTTTTTGATTATGATCTGGCACTGGATCTGTATTATTTTTCTACTATGTGGAAAAAGGGAAAACGGGTTCTGAAAGGGCATGAGCAGAAGATATTTTTAAAAGATTATGGAATGAAGATCGATCTTCTGAACCTGCAGTGGATCTACCGTGCGAAGAAGTATTATCATATGCTTCCGCCGGATATCTATTCGATGACGATCCCAATCCATTACCGGATCAGTCTGGAAGAGTTCAAGACACTGGTGGAGACACCGACACTGGAACAGTTCGAAGCAGAAGTGGAAAAAACGTACTATGCGAGAAAGTATGATTATATGCAGGCGGATAAGACGCTGGAACAGATGTACCGCGACTGCCTGCGGAAGTTGTACCTGACCGATAAAAGGAATGATCCGTATTCGATCGCGATCGTCAATACGTATCTGTTCCTGAAAGAAGAAGAAATCTATAAACTAACGACAGCCCTTGAGTGTATCCGTTACGGTTTGACGAAGGGAGAGACATTAGGATACTTAGGAGGTGTGAATCAATGATTGTTAAGATGAAGTTCTTAAGCATCAGCGGACCGAAGAATGACATCGACCGTGTCTGCGAGGTGTATCTGTCGAAATACGAGATGCAGCTCGAAAATGCGGCGGCGGAGCTTAAGACGACCGACAACCTGCAGCCTTTTGTGGAAGTAAATCCATACAAAGAGCCGCTTGCGAAGGCAGAACAGTTCAGCGCACTGTTATCGGATGAAGACCAGAGGATCGATGTATCGATGAATCAGGAGGATATGCTGAACCTGATCCGGGATGTCAATCATGACTATCTGGATCTGCTGGAGAAGAAAGAGTTAACGAAGAAGCAGGTGGATGAATACAAAGAAAAGCTTCTGATCATGGAGCCGTTCCGGACGCTGGAACTGGATATGCAGAAATCCCTGAAGTATAAGTACATGAAAGTACGGTTCGGACGGGTAGATGTGAATTATTACAAACGTCTGGAGAAATATTTATTCGATGATCTGAATGCGGTATTTATCGAAGGCACGAGGAATGAAAATTATGTATACGGATGTTATTTCGTATCGAATGCAGATTCCAGCAAGGTGGATTCGGTATTCAATTCCTTACATTTTGAAAGGATTGCAATTCCATCCGAATACATAGGAACACCGGAGCAGGCATGCGAAGAGCTGGAAAAGGCGATTGAGGAAAAACAGTAAGAGATTACTGAGATCGAAAAACAGATCAGTGAGCTGATGGCAAAGAATGCCGCAAAGCTCCGTGGTGCGAAGAAGCGTCTGGAAGAACTGTCTACGAACTTTGATGTCCGCAAGCTGGCGGCAAGGATCGAAGAAGGAGATAACAAAGAAGATTATTATATCCTGTGCGGCTGGATGGGGGAAGATGATGTGAACAAATTCCTGGCGGAATCGAAGAATGATGATAAGGTATTCGTTGTTGTAGAAGAAGACAAGGAGAAATTCTTCGGAGAGCCGCCGACAAAGCTTAAGAATCCAAAGTTCTTCAAGCCGTTCGAAATGTTCATCCGGATGTACGGGCTTCCGGCAAATGATGAGATGGATCCGACGATGTTCGTGGCACTGACGTATACATTTATCTTCGGTGCGATGTTCGGGGATGTCGGCCAGGGCTTATGCCTGTTCGTGTTCGGCGGGCTTTTGTACCTGATCAAGAAGATCAATCTGGCGGGAATCATATCCATTGCGGGACTGTTCTCGACATTCTTTGGATTCATGTTCGGAAGTATCTTCGGATTCGAAGATGTGATACAGGCACACTGGTTAAGGCCGGTGGATGCGATGACGAACCTGCCGTTTATCGGACAGCTCAACACAGTATTTGTGGTTGCCATTGCATTTGGTATGGGACTGAATATCCTGGTGATGATCTTTAACGTGATCAACTCGATCAAGAGTCATGATGTGGAAAATATGTTATTTTCCCATAATGGAATCGCAGGACTGGTGTTCTACGGCTTCCTGGTGCTGACGATCGTGCTTTACATGACGGGACATAAGGTTCCGGGCAATATCTTGATGGTGATCTTCCTGGGAGTTCCGGTGATCTTGTTCGTATTCAAGGAACCGCTGGGAAATCTGGTGACAAAGCAGCATAAGAAGATGGAAGAGGGCAAGGTAATGTTCTTCGTGCAGGCGTTCTTCGAACTGTTCGAGACGATGCTGAGCTATTTCTCCAATACCATTTCTTATGTGCGTATCGGTGCATTTGCTGTCAGCCATGCGGCGATGATGGAAGTTGTGCTGATGTTATCCGGCGCAAGTGCGGGACACACAAACTGGATCGTGTTCGTGCTTGGAAATGTACTGGTGTGCGGACTGGAAGGTCTGGTCGTCGGTATCCAGGTACTGCGTCTGGAATATTATGAGATGTTCAGCAGGTTCTATAAGGGAACCGGACGGGAGTTCAAGCCGTTTCACAGCCAGAGTGACGGGAAGTAATTAGCGATTCAGAGGATTTCATAGTTAAGGTGAAAGATTATAAATCGCTATGCGTTCGAAAGAAGCTGCCAGTGGCAGGTTCTGTAGAGGAAGAATAATAAAACAGGATTCAGAGATATATTTACAGGAGGACAAAAATATGAGCCTGACAGTTAGATTATTGTTAATTGCAACATTGTTACTTAGCATTGTAATTCCATTCGGATATTTCCTGATCGGACAGAGGACGAAGAAGCGTTATAAGAGAGCCATTGGCACGAATGTATTTTTCTTCTTCAGTACCGTTCTGATCGCGGGAATCATGCTCTTTGCGGGAGATCCGGTACAGGCAGCAGAAGCGGCCGGCAATACGGCATCGAACGCAACCGGATTCGGATACCTGGCAGCAGCACTTTCAACCGGTCTTTCGTGCGTCGGCGGTGGTATCGCCGTTGCAAGTGCAGCAAGTGCGGCTCTTGGAGCAATCAGTGAAGATTCCAGTGCACTTGGTAAGTCACTGATCTTCGTAGGTCTTGCAGAAGGTGTGTGTCTGTACGGACTGATCATCTCCTTCATGATCTTAGGTAAATTGTAAGATGAAGATGTATCTGATCAGTGATAATATCGATACTCTGACAGGAATGCGTCTTGCAGGTGTAGACGGAATCGTGGTACATGAAAGAGAAGAACTCCGATGTGCGATCGAGAATGCCATGGAGGATAAGGATGTAGGTGTGATTCTGCTGACGGAGAAATTCGGAAGAGAATTCCCGGACCTGATAGACGAGATCAAGCTTGAGCGGACGATGCCGCTTCTGATCGAGATTCCTGACAGACACGGGACCGGACGTAAGAAAGATTTTATCACGTCGTATGTAAATGAAGCGATAGGATTGAAGTTGTAGAAATATAGTATTGCAAAGAAAGATCTGTGGTTGATGAAAATGAACGGCCGGGATCTGAATGGCAGGAAAATGTAGACAGGAAGAAGGTGGCACATTTGACAAACGAAGAGAAGATCACGCATATCCGGACGGCGGCGATGGAAGAGGCAAGAGCGGAGGCGAATGCGATCGTAAAGCAGCATGAGGATGCACTCAGAGGTGTGTTCGAACAGCATCAGATCGAAGCCAGACGGCAGTCGGAGACGAGAGTGCGTGCAGAGAGTGTGACTGCGAAACAGCAGCTGAACATGGCAATGTCAAAGGCGCAGCTTGAATTAAAACGTGAGATGGGAAAGACGCAGACAGAACTTAAGACGGAACTGTTCGAAGAAGTACAGTTAAAGCTTCTGGCATTCATGAGAACGGAAGAGTATAAAGAAGTTCTGATCCGTTATATAGAGAAAGCAGCACAGTTTGCATCGGGGATGGCGATGACGATCTATATCAATCCGTCTGATGCAGACAAGAAGACATATCTGGAAGAACGTACAGGAATGACGCTGACGATCAGCAAAGTGGATTTTATCGGTGGCGTGCGTGCGGTTGTGCCTGAGAAGAATGTCCTGGTGGACTATGCATTCAAAGGTGCACTGGAGAATGAATACCAGAAATTCCAGTTCCGGGGAGGTGTAAAGGGTGAGTAGCGGAAAGACAGAAAAGATATATGGCATCAACGGCCCGGTCATTTACCTGAAAGGGAAGACGGATTTTAAGATGTCGGAAATGGTCCATGTGGGAGAAGAAAAGCTGGTTGGCGAAGTCATTTCCCTGGATAAGGACCGGACGACGGTACAGGTGTATGAGGAGACTTCCGGACTGCATCCGGGAGAACTTGTGGAAGGTACGGGAGCAGCAGTGTCGGTTACGCTGGCACCCGGCATCCTGAATAATATCTTTGACGGTATTGAGAGACCGCTGGAGCGGATCGCTGACAAAGGCGGGGCATTTATCACCCGTGGTGTCAGTGTGGATGCACTGGACCGTCAGAAGCTCTGGGAGACGCATATCACAGTGGCTGAAGGCGATATGGTACAGGGCGGAACGATCATTGCGGAAGTGCAGGAGACGCGGGCTATCGTGCATAAATGTATGGTTCCTCCGGGAGTAGAAGGGACTGTTGTATCGGTGGTTCCGGATGGTGAATATACGATTGATGAGACATTGGTTACGATTGAACTGTTCAATGGAGAAAAACGGGAACTTTCGATGACACAGCACTGGCCGATCCGTGTGCCGAGACCGGTGAGCCGGAGATTCCCGGCGAGTGTGCCGCTGGTAACGGGACAGCGTATTCTGGATACGATGTTCCCGATTGCAAAAGGCGGAACAGCTGCGATCCCGGGAGGATTCGGAACAGGTAAGACGATGACACAGCATCAGATCGCAAAATGGTCGGATGCAGATATTATCATATATATTGGATGTGGCGAGCGTGGAAATGAGATGACACAGGTTCTGGAAGAATTCTCCGAGCTGGTCGATCCGAAATCAGGTAACCCGTTGATGGACAGAACGACGCTGATCGCCAATACATCGAACATGCCGGTAGCTGCCCGTGAGGCATCCATTTATACCGGACTGACACTGGCGGAATATTACCGTGACATGGGGTATGATGTGGCGATCATGGCGGATTCGACATCCAGATGGGCAGAGGCACTGCGAGAGCTTTCGGGACGACTGGAAGAGATGCCGGCGGAGGAAGGTTTCCCGGCTTATCTGGCATCGAGACTGTCGGCGTTCTATGAAAGAGCCGGCATGATGCAGACGTTAAATGGCGCGACAGGATCGGTCTCTATCATCGGAGCAGTATCTCCGCAGGGAGGAGATTTCTCTGAACCGGTTACGCAGAATACAAAGCGTTTCGTGCGCTGTTTCTGGGGACTGGACAAATCACTGGCGTATGCGAGACATTTCCCGGCAATCCACTGGCTGACAAGTTACAGTGAATATCTGAACGACTTAAGCGGCTGGTATTCTGACCATGTATCGCCGAAATTCGTTGATTACCGGAACCGTCTGATGGCGATCCTGAATCAGGAGAGCAGCCTGATGGAGATCGTAAAACTGATCGGCGGGGATGTGCTTCCGGATGATCAGAAGTTGATCCTGGAGATCGCGAAGGTGATCCGTCTGGGATTCCTGCAGCAG
>JBNMJT010000021.1:0-24515 GCA_050873945.1 Dorea sp. | reverse complement strand
GAAGTCAGACGATATCCGCATGCATCGATCAGATCTTCGCGTCCTGCGATATATCCACCGATCGGGGCAAGCCCGCCGCCCGGATTCTTGATCAGTGAACCAACTGTCATATCTGCGCCGACATCGCTTGGTTCAATTGTCTCAACGAATTCCCCGTAGCAGTTGTCTACCATACAGATCAGATCCGGTTTGATCTCTTTGACAAATGCGATCAGTTCGCCGATCTGCTTTACCGAAAAGCTTGGTCTTGTCTGATAACCTTTGGAACGCTGGATCGCAACCATCTTTGTCTTATCCGTGATTGCTTTTTTGATGTTTTCATAATCAAAGGTGCCGTCTTCCAGAAGATCTACCTGCGAATAAGTAATGCCATATTCTGCAAGGGATCCATTTGACGGACGGATGCCGATGACTTCTTCCAGTGTATCGTATGGCTTTCCGGCAGGCGCCAGAAGTTCATCGCCGGGTCTTAAATTTGCTGCCAGAGCCAGTGCCAGTGCATGGGTTCCACAAGTAATCTGTGGACGTACCAGTGCACTTTCTGTATGGAAAATCGATGCATATACTTTTTCGAGAGTATCTCTTCCCTGGTCATCATAGCCATAACCGCTGGCGTAATTAAAGCATCCGGCACTGACACGGTTGTCCTGCATTGCCTTTACCACTTTCAACTGATTGTATTCAGCGATCTCGTCAATCTTTTCAAAACGTTCTTTCAGATCTTTTTCTATTGTATTTCCAAACGAAAGGACTGTTTCGCGGATGCCCATTTCGTTATAAATTGTGTTGATTGGTGTCATAATCTATATTTATCCTTCTTTCTGATTTTCTTCTTTCTGGTTAGTGCATAAGTGTTTGCGGAGGAATTACCGGACTTCCAACAGCTTGAAACGCAGAGATTCACACATTGCATCAAAGGTTGGATTGATGGACGGGATCTGTTTCAGGACCGCTTCTGCTTCACGGTACCTTTCCATGTCGTATAAAAGGGATGCTTTGTTAAGATCGAACATCGCCTGTTCGCCTTCATATCTGATCATCGGTTCCAGCCCGAGCAGTTCGCGGTAAGCAAATGCTGTGTCCTGGCTGCGGGAATAGATTTCCATCAGTTCGTTCATTTTTCTTAAAAATTTGGATTTTCCTCTTAACTTTTTCTTCAGCATATTCTTCCCTCCAGATGTGAGATCATTGCCTTCAAGATCTTTTCTTCATCATAATCATACGCCTCTTTCTGGATCCATGTCACCTGACGTTCACGGCGGAACCAGGTAAGCTGCCGTTTGGCAAAATGTCTGGTGTCACGTTTGATGGTGTAGATCGCCGTATCCAGATCGTATTCCCCGTCGAGGTATGCCAGGATCTCCTTGTAACCGAGCCCCTGCATGGAAACCATCTCTTTTGTACAGCCCAGTTCCTTCAGATGTTGTACTTCGTCAACGAGCCCGTCTTCTATCATCTGATCTACGCGCCTGTCAATTCTTTCGTACAGCTTTTCCCTTGGTGCGTTCAGAACAAAATATGCGAATTCATATGGAGACTCTTTCTGGCGTTCCTCTTCGTTGTGTTCTGACATCTTCTGTCCGGTCTGGTGATAATATTCCAGTGCCCGGATCACACGTTTTATATTATTGGCGTGGATATCTTCGGCGGATTTTGGATCAATTTCACGCAGCATATCATGCAGATATTCGGCTCCCTTTTCTTTTGCCAGACTTTCCAGTTCTTTCCGGTAACTGTCATCCTGTGTGGTGCTGGTAAAATCAATATCATACAGCAGCGCCTGGATATAGAATCCGGTTCCGCCGACAACGATTGGGATGTGTCCGTTGGCATAGATCTGTTTCATTGCTTTTTTTGCCATCTGCTGGAAACGGACGACGTGGAATTCATCCCATGGCTTCAATTCATCTACCAGATAATGCGGAACCCCCTGCATCTCTTCCGGGCGAATCTTCGCAGATCCGATATCCATATATTCATATACCTGCATGGAATCGGCGGAAATGATCTCTCCGCCGATCGCTTTTGCAAGTCCGATGGAAGCTTTTGTCTTTCCGACAGCCGTAGGCCCTGTTAGTACTACTAATGGTTTCTTCTTCATTTTATACAATCCTCTTGAATTTCTTTTCCAGTTCTCTCTTTGTCATTGCGATAATGGTCGGTCTGCCATGCGGGCAATGATAAGGGTTGTCCAATGACAACAGTTCACCGATCAGCGCATCGACTTCCTGTACCGACAGTTTCATATTGCCCTTTACGGCAGCTTTGCATGACATCGAAGCAATCTTTTCGTCGATGAGATCCGGAGACTGATTTCTGGTGATCTCATCCGAAAGACTGTCCAACATCTGGATCAGCAGTTCTTTCTTCGCGATACTGAACAGATTATCCGGTACGGCGCGGACGGCATAAGAATCCTGGCCGAACTCCTCAATCTCGAATCCGATCCTTGTAAACTGATCCATGTAGGTGTTCAGAAGCTCTGCTTCCTGCATGCTTAAGTTCAGTACGATTGGAGGACTGATCATCTGTGAGGTGAATTCCCTGGTTTTCATGGATTTTAAAGTCTTTTCATACAGAACACGTTCGTGCGCTGCGTGCTGATCGATAATATACAGGCTGTTATCATATTCTACCAGCCAGTAGGTTTCGAACACCTGACCAACGACTTTATATTTCTGCATGGCCTCTCTGGTAAGCAGATGATCTTCAAAAAGTTCCATCTGTTTCGGTGATTCCGTAAGAGATGGTTCTGATTTTGGCGGTTCGTCCGCATTCATCGACATTGTTATTTGCGATTTGTTGGAAGCATTCTGTATATAAGGTGTTTTTCCTTCTGCTATACCAGAAGGTATTGAAGCGGAAGAAAACGTATGCCTTTCTGATGGATTCTCCGATGCAGTATAGGAAGAAGTATGGTCCAAAGTTTTTGGAATCTGTTGTGTCGATGCCGGCTGCAGTTTCACATCTGCTTTTGCCGAAATATCTTCTGCTATATTTTCTGCTTGCTTTGTTGCAGCCTTTTCTTTTCTCTTCTCCTCTTCATGCTCTGCAAGAACCCGCTCCTTCATCTTATTCATGAAATATTCCAGATCACGCTCCTGTGGAGGCGGCACAACTGCTTTTTTCTGCTGCGGCATCTGTGATGCAGATGTCACAGCACCAGTCATTCCTGGTATTGCTGCTCTGACTGCCGCAGGAGTCTGAGCCTGAGGAGCAGATCCTGATTTCGTTTTTGGTGCATATGCCGTTGCCGGTGTATTGGAGACAACCGGCTTTGGTTCCGGCATCTCCACATGTGGGATCAGTTCTTTCTCATGAAGCCCCTGATCAACCGCCGAATAAATGGCATTGTATACTTCCTGCTGATTATTAAAACGCAGCTCCATTTTGGTCGGATGTACATTGACGTCTACATGTTCTCCGTCAATCTCCATATGCAGTACGACAAACGGATACTTGTGCTGCATGGTAAAATCTTTATATGCATCTTCAATGGCTCTGGAAATAATATTATTCTTTGCATATCTGCCATTGACATAATAATTTTCAAAATTACGGTTTCCTCTGGAAATGATCGGTTTCCCTAAAAATCCTGTGATTTTAAGCCCCGGTGCATCATATTCCGCTTTCAGAAGATTTGCCGCGATCTCACGTCCGTAGATGTGATAGATGACATCTTTCAGCTTTCCGTTGCCGGACGTATGTAATTTTGACTGTCCGTTATTGATAAACTGAAACGAAATATGCGGATGGGAAAGTGCAAGTCTTGTCATCAGGTCTCCGACATGGCTTGCCTCCGTCATCGGTGTCTTCAGGAACTTCCTTCTGGCAGGGGTATTATAAAACAACTGCCGTATGATAAAGGTAGTTCCGTCCGGAGCACCGGTATCTTCCAGATCCTCTTCTTTTCCGCCTGCGATACGGTATAACGTTCCAAACGTCTGATCTTTTGTCTTGGTGATCAGCTCTACCTGCGCAACCGCCGAGATACTGGACAGTGCTTCACCTCGGAATCCCAGTGAACCGATGTGGACCAGATCATCGACAGAGCGTATCTTACTTGTCGAATGCCGCAGGAATGCGGAGCGCACATCTTCCCGGTCGATCCCGCAGCCGTTATCCGTAATACGCATAAAGGAAATGCCGCCTTCTTTGATCTCTACGACAACCGCCGTAGCACCGGCATCAATGGCATTTTCCACCAGCTCTTTTACGACAGAAGCCGGACGTTCGATCACCTCTCCTGCCGCGATCTTATCAATTGTAATCGGGTCTAACACCTGAATTTTACTCATCGTTTACCACCTGTTTTTCAGCTTGTTCTGAAGCTGGTATAATGTATTTAATGCATCGATCGGAGTCAGATTGGCAAGGTCCAGTTCTTTGATCTCCTTGATAACATCGTCGTCTTTTACGGTATCAAAAAGTGACATCTGTGCCAGATCTACCTCATCAAAATGCTTTGCCTTTGGCTTTGAGGACTCCTGGCCCTGGACTTCGATGTCTTTGATCTTTCCGGTTACATCTGCCTGTACCAGCTCTTCTACGATCTCTTTTGCCCTGTCCGTAACCGACTGTGGAACACCTGCAAGTCTTGCAACCTGGATTCCGTAACTCTTGTCTGCACCGCCTTTTACGATCTTACGCAGGAAAATGATATCATCGCCCTTTTCTTTTACGGCGATACAGTAGTTATTGACATTTTCAATCTTTCCTTCCAGTTCGGTCAGTTCGTGATAGTGCGTTGCAAATAAAGTCTTTGCCCCTAATAATTTGCTGTTGCTGATATATTCGATCACTGCCCAGGCAATACTCAGCCCGTCAAAGGTGCTGGTACCACGGCCGATCTCATCCAGAATCAGAAGACTCTTATTCGTTGCATTACGGAGAATATTGGCAACCTCTGTCATCTCTACCATGAAAGTACTCTGTCCGCTTGCAAGGTCATCTGACGCACCTACACGGGTAAAGATACGGTCTACCACACCGATATTTGCCGAAGAAGCCGGAACAAACGAACCGATCTGTGCCATCAGGACGATCAGGGCGGTCTGTCTCATATAGGTCGATTTACCGGCCATGTTTGGTCCCGTAATAATGGAAATGCGGTCCTTTTTGTCATTGAGATATGTATCGTTACAGATGAACATGTCATTGGAGATCATCTTTTCTACAACCGGATGACGGCCGTCCTTGATATCAATGAGACCTTTGTCGTTCATCTTTGGTCTGACATAATTATTCTGTTCTGCAACCAGCGCAAGAGAGGCAAATGCATCTAACTTCGCAATGGCTTTCGCTGTCTTCTGGATGCGGACGACTTCTTTGCCGATAGTATCCCGCACTTCAGAGTAAAGCTGATATTCGAGTGCATACAGCTTATCTTCCGCACCAAGGATCGTATCTTCCAGTTCTTTTAATTCCGGGATGATATAACGCTCTGCATTGGCAAGTGTCTGCTTTCTTGTGTAATAATCCGGTACCAGATCCTTGAAAGAATTGGTAACCTCCAGATAATAGCCGAATACTTTGTTATATTTGATACGCAGGTTCTTGATACCTGTCTTCTCACGTTCGTCTGCTTCCAGCTTTGCAAGCCAGTCTTTTCCGTCGGATTTGGCATTACGGAGCTTATCTACTTCTGCATTGTAACCATCTTTGATGATGCCGCCTTCCTTCATGGCGATCGGCGGATCTTCTTTGATCGAATCACTGACCAGCTTACACAGATCTTCGAGTGTATCTAGTTCTTCATTCAGTTCTTTTAAAAGCGGTGTCTGCATATCGCTTAAGATACATTTGATATGTGGCAGCATCGCAAGGGAGGTCTGGAATGCAATCAGGTCTCTTGGATTCGCAGACTGATATGTGATTCTGCACACCAGTCGTTCCAGATCGTAAACTGGTGAAAGGTATTCACGGATTTCCTCTCTGGAAATCGCATTTTTCATCAGTTCGTCTACGGCATCGAGTCGTTTTTCAATCGCATTTTTATCGATCAATGGCTGCTCGATATATTTACGCAGGGTTCTGGCTCCCATGGCTGTCTTCGTCTTATCCAGCACCCACAGAAGGGAACCTCTTTTCTGTTTATCACGCAGTGTCTCACACAGTTCCAGATTGCGTCTGGTCGAGCTGTCCAGAAGCATGTACTTTCCGGATGCATAGATCGTCAGATGGGAAATGTGTGATAAGTCCCGTTTCTGCGTCTCTACCAGATACTGCATAAGCGCACCGGCTGCGATCACACCGCAGTCATAATCGGTAAGTCCCAGTCCTTCGATCGTGCCGGCATGGAAATGTTCTTTTAAGACACGTTCACAGATCGCGTCGTCAAAATACCAGGCATCCAGAGAATATACGGTGATTCCAAGCTTTTCTTTTAATAACTCAAAATCCATGCCGCTCATGTAAAATGCCTCATTACAGATCAGCTCCGACGGCATGAACTTGTAGATCTCATCAAATAATTTCTCGGAATTCTCAATCTCGGTTACCATGTACTCGCCGGTTGACACATCGGCAACGGATACACCGTAATGATCCGATGCGTAGGCGATACACATAATATAATTATTTTTTGTCTCATCCAGTGCCTGGGTATCCAGATTGGTTCCTGGTGTTACGATTCTTACAACATCTCTTTTTACAATTCCTTTTGCAGTTGCCGGATCTTCCAGCTGTTCACAGATGGCTACTTTATAACCTTTGGATACCAGTCTGTTCAGATATCCGTCCACTGCGTGATACGGGACGCCACACATCGGCGCACGCTCTTTCAGCCCGCAGTTCTTTCCGGTTAATGTAATCTCCAGTTCTTTGGATGCAGTCAGTGCATCGTCAAAGAACATTTCATAAAAGTCTCCCAATCTATAAAAGAGGATGCAGTCCGGATATTCTTTTTTCGTCTGCATATACTGCTGCATCATTGGTGTTAATTCTGCCACTTTTCTTCTCCTCTTATCGTTTTAATTTTTACATTTCATTATAGCATTTATATTTTGAATTTGAAAGGATAGATTTTCTCACAAACTGAGGCTTCTCTTCCCCGTACAGAAGATACAGGATATTGGCACTTAAGTAGATCCCTACTGCACAGAGACATGCAAACAGCATCATGAACGGCAGACAGATCTGCCCGAACAACTGAAACGGCATACGGCTGTAATCCCATACATGCAGCGCAAACCATTTATTTACAATAATTCCTGTGATAAATTCCGATGCAGTCACAAAGATGCTACAACGGAATACCTGCAGAAGAAAATCGTCCTGCCAGTGCACCTGCTGTCCTTGATAAGTAAAAAACATCATACAGATCCCGCCCAGCACGAACATGGACCAGTGGGAAAAGCCGCGGAAGATAACTTCCAGCGAATAATAGATCCATCCTCCGATTCCCCATAAAAATAAATACTCACTGATTTTTTTCATACAAAAACGCCCTCACTATCTTATTGATATTACATAGTTTGAGCGTTTTTATGGTTAATTATAATACATTTATTCTGCCAGTTCTCCCAGATAATAGAAACCTTTGCATTCGGTCAGTCTGACATCTGCCAGTCGTCCGATCATTCCCTTATCTCCTTTGATATGTACCAGCAGGTTATTGCTTAAGCGTCCGGTCACCATGGATGGATCATGTTCGCTTACGGATTCGATCAGGGCGGTCTGGACGGTTCCTTCATGTACAGAGCATACCTCTGCTGCAATCTCATGGACTTCTTTCAGCAGTCTGTCAAAACGATTCTTGACCACATCTTCCGGCACCTGGTCTTCCATCACAGCGGCAGGTGTTCCGGTACGTTTGGAATAGATGAAGGTAAATGCGCTGTCGTAGCGTACTTTTCTTACGATATCCATTGTCTCTTCGAAATCTTCCTCTGTCTCGCCAGGGAAACCAACGATAATATCAGTCGTAAGAGAAATATCCGGTACTTTCGCGCGGATTTTTTCTACCAGTTCCAGGTATTGTTCTTTCGTATAATGGCGGTTCATCTTCTTTAAGATCTTGCTGCTTCCGGACTGTACCGGCAGATGTAGGTGCTTACAGATTTTCTTTGATTTGCTCATTACTTCGATCAGTTCATCGGATAAGTCCTTTGGATGAGACGTCATGAAACGGATACGATCCAGACCTTCAATCTGTTCGATTTTTTCCAGAAGCTGGGCAAATGTAATTGGCTGCTCCAGATTCTTGCCGTAAGAATTCACGTTCTGACCAAGCAGCATGACTTCGACTACGCCGTCTGCAACAAGCTGGCGGATCTCAGATACGATCGCCTCCGGATCACGGCTTCTTTCACGTCCACGTACATATGGAACGATACAGTAACTGCAGAAGTTGTTACATCCGAACATGATGTTGACTCCGGATTTGAAGGAGTATTTACGGTCATTCGGAAGATTTTCAACAATCTTGTCGGTATCTTTCCAGATATCGATCACCATACGCTGTGATTCGAATCTTGTCACGATCAGCTCGGCAAATTTGAAAATATTATGTGTTCCGAAGATAATATCCACATAGCGGTAACTTGTCTTTAACTTTTCTACAACCTCCGGTTCCTGCATCATGCAGCCGCAAAGACCGATCATCATGTGTGGATTTTTCTTCTTTCTTGGCTTTAACTGTCCCAGACGTCCGTAGACACGCATATTTGCGTTCTCTCTTACCGTACAGGTGTTGAAGATAATAAAGTCAGCTTCATCTTCGGATGCTTCCACGTAACCGATCTTTTCCAGAATTCCGCAGAGCTTTTCGGAGTCGCGGGCGTTCATCTGACAACCAAATGTGGTAACACAGAATGTTAGCGGACGTCCCAGTTTCTCAGACTCGCGCTGTACATAAGCTTTTGCCTTTTCGATAAAATAATACTGGCGTGCAGTATCATCCGCAGGCGGTTCTTTTGTGATATCTATATCGTAATTCATGTTATTAAGCATTCTTTTTGCTCCTTTGTATTATTCATTTATTAGACAAACTGTTGTGTAGTTTCGTCATATTCGTAATCGATCGCCTTTAAAGCAGTTACGATTTCTTCTTTATCGACATTCATATCGTCGCACAAAGCATCCAGGCTGTGATAATAGTCCCTCAGCTTTGTATTGACTACACTGAGTAACAGCATGGGATCTTTTGGTAATCCGTTTGCCATTTTTTCTCACTCCTTTAAGTATATTCTGGTTTTATTTATCTTTATTTTTATCTGGAGTTCAGATTTTATCCGGATTTATAAAAAGTCCTCATTTGCTTCAACTGGATAGACTTGTTTTTCCGTAATAACTTTCTCCGGTTTTATATCGTGTTCCTCAAAAGGAAGCTCTCGGTACATCTGCAGTTCAAAGGCAATCGCAATTACATGCAGATCCTGATGCTTTTCCAGATATTTATCATAAAAGCCGCCGCCGTATCCGATCCGGTGGCAGTCTTCGTCAAAAGCAACCCCCGGCATGATCAGAAGTCCATCAGTTCCATCGGCTTTATGATCTCCCGTCGGTTCCAGAATACCATACGCCCCCGGCTGCAGGTCATCCCTGCTTTCCACCAGATAAAAATTCATCTCCCTGCCTTCGACTCTTGGAAACCATACACTTTTTCCAAGTTTCCAGGCCTCCTCCATGATCGCAGAAGTTCCTGCTTCACCGTTATAATTCGCATAACAGTAGATATCGGTCTCTTCTAAAAAACGTGGATGACTGATAATCTTTTCTGTGATCGCATTGGTCGCCTGCTGCCACACAAGCGGATCCATCTCTTTTCTGAGGCGGATGATCTTATGTCTAATTTCCTTTTTTGTTTCCAAATTTCTCACCTAAATTCGTAATACTTCCGTCTTTTTCCTTTATGGAAATGTTATTTAACTGTCCGCGCAGATTTCTTTTGAAAGAATCAATGTATTCTTTTCTTAAGATCTGCTGCTCTTTTAATTCCTCCGGTGTCAGGCCTTCGGCTTTTGATTTGTGATATAATTCATTGATTCTTGCTACTTTTTTATCGTCCATTATCTTTTGTCCTTTCTTGAGATGCAGGAATCGCACTCATAGTTCTATATTTATAAGAATTTGCTGTTATTTTCAAATCTATAGTTCTATATTAAAATCTAAAAATCTAACTTGAATAATTTTCAAGAAATCCATACAGTGCCTCTGATGTCTCTACATATTTTCCGTTTTTGATCTCTTTCTGGAGAGTCTCAGGGAGGCCATCCAATAAAATATCGGTGTATTCATATACCGTCTTTTTATCATTCAGATATACAACCACATAGCCGTTCAGGGCTTTCAGATAGTAACAGTCTTCTTTTAATGCCTGTCCGTCTGCGGCGACAGAAAAATCCTCTTTTTCCGCCTGCTCTTCTGCTTTTATCTCTGCCTGGATCTCACGTTTCCCCTTGTTTAAACTGAGCTGATAAGCGCAGGTGATTCCAAATACAACGAGGATCAGAAACAGTAAAAAGCCAATACCATACTTATTTTTCATAATGATGACTCCTTTTTTGAGTACAGTATTCGCTTAATACATTGTATTTATACAATTTTCTTTAATGTTTTTTCAATCAGAAGACCTTCCCGTTCCGGGTAATCATACTTTTCACTTTCTCTGATACATGCACATACAAATGCATGTGAAGCCTGGACACTTTCCAGAAGAGAATTGCCCTGCAGAAACTTTGCGAGGAACATTCCGTCAAATGCATCTCCGGCTCCGTGGAATTCTTTTAAGACTTCACCGTTTCCGATATAAAGAAATGCGTCATCTTCGTATAATACGATGCCCTTTTTGCAGTCATCTTTCGGAACACTGGTGACAATCATATTCTTTGCGCCCATTTTACGAAGTTCTTCACACAGATGCAGCACATTTCTGTGATTGCCCGTGATCTGATATTCTTTTCCGGCAAGCAGATACATTTCTGTCAGGTTCGGAAGGATCACATCAGCATATGGAAGCATTTTACACATTGCTTTGCCATATGATTCGTCAAAATTCGTGTAATAGGTTCCGTGATCTCCCATAATCGGATCCAGAATAACTTTCGTTCCCGGGAACTGATCAATGAAATAGATCACTGCATCGATTACATCTGTATTTCCCAGATATCCGACGAAAATTGCATCGAATGTAATATGTTCTTTCTTATAGTGATCTGCACATGCACGGATATAATCTCCCGGCACATGGTATACTGCCGGCGAGCCATAGCCGCCGGTATGCGTCGATAACAGTACCGTCGGAACCGGGCACGCCTCGATTCCCATCATGCTTAAGATCGGTGTCATATTCATCATGGCTGCCTTGCCGACACCACAGATATCGTGTAATAGTGCAATCTTTTTTACTGGTCTCATTCTTACCTGTATTCCCCTCTTATCAAATGTAGTCTGCGGCATATTGTCACAAGGGTTGCTCCTTTTGGCATGCCAAGTAATTCTTCTTCTGTAATTCCGCCAAGTGCAACAATGGACACACCATATGCAGCAACTGCTGCCAGAAGTGCAATGATCGTTGCGATATACGGTCCTGCAAACAGTTCAAAGATCAGATGGATCACAATCGCGATCACACCCATGATCAGAGAAGCAAGTGCAGGGATCAAGAATGTTTTCTTTTTCTCCTGTACATAGCCGATTCTGTCGCGGAGTGCTTTTGCGTTCAGAACACAGATCGCGCCTGAGAAAATGATCTTACTCAATACAACGGCATAGATGTTCCATTTCAGCACTACCAGCATCAGGAATAATGTTACGATATGGATCACCAGTGAAATCGCTGCATTTTTTACCGGTGTCATCATATCATCGAGCCCCTGTAATACAGAGTTGGTTACTGTTGACAGACAGAAGAATACAACCGAAAGCGCACCCATCTGAAGCATCAGTGCGGCTGTCGTATTATCCTGTGTGAAATATAATAAATTCAGGATCGGTTTTGCCAGCGTAATAAAACCGACTGCACACGGGATCGCGATCACCATGTTAAAACGGCTTACAGTGTTAATCTTGTTATGTACCTGCTTACGGTTACCGGTCTGTACGGTAGCAACCAGGCTTGGAACCAGTGATGCTGCCAGAGCACTGGAGATAGAGAGCGGTACATTGATCATCGTACTGTACTGTCCCTGAAAGATTCCAAGAAGACTTGCGTATTCTTTTTTGCTGAATCCCTGAGCCGCCATAACGTTGTTAAAAAGTGCGGTATCCACAAAATCGCTGATATTATATACCGTCGCACTTAAGATGACCGGTGCGATGGTTACAAACAATACTTTATAGACAGTCTTATAGCTTTCTTTCTTTTTGGAATGGTCACGTCTCATTTTCTTCTTGAATATTTTGTGATATGCAAGGAAAATGAATCCGACAAATATCAATGCGCTCAGTGCACCAAGAACGGTTCCGAGTGTTCCTCCCGCTGCCGCATAGGCAGGTCCGAAGGATTTGTCACCTCTGGTCTTTCCGACGGCTCTTCCGGCATTGAATAATACATATGCCCCAGCGATCGATACAACCGCATTTACGATCTGTTCGATTACCTGTGAGATTGCTGTCGGGATCATAGATCCCATTCCCTGGAAGAATCCACGTAATACACCAAGCAGTGCTACGATCAGGATACATGGTGCCAGGACGCGCAGTGCATAGGCACTCATGTCCAGATGCATAATTGTTGTCGCAATAAAATCTGCTCCGAAAAATACCAAAAGGGATACAAATCCACCGGCAAGAAGCGCAAATGTCATAGCACCTCTGAAGATTTTATTCGCATTCTTATATTCACCGACCGCTACTCTTGCCGATACCAGTTTGGATACAGCTAACGGCAGACTGTAAGAAGTCAGCATCAGTGCAACCGAATAGATTGAAAATGCAACCGAATAATA
Source organism: Dorea sp. (assembly GCA_050873945.1). Lineage (GTDB taxonomy): Bacteria > Bacillota > Clostridia > Lachnospirales > Lachnospiraceae > Dorea_A. The sequence goes on along the minus strand of JBNMJT010000021.1, from coordinate 11,625 downwards.
TCCATTTCCTTCCGTTCCGATGATATTCAGAAGCGGGATACGGTAAAATGCTCCGATCAGCTTAGTGATAACTCCCGCAATCGCAAGGATCGATCCCTGTATCAGGAAATTCTTCTCATTTTTTTTATGTTGTTCCGACATACAGCTTTAACTCCATCATTTTGTAAAAATTTATTAAGATCAATGATTATCTCAGAATGTCCAGGCGTTCCATGATCTCACGCTGTTTCTGCTCCATCACCTGGCGTTCTTCCTCTTCCATATGGTCATAACCTGTTAAGTGTAACACAGAATGGGCAATAAGAAAAGCATATTCTCTCTTTGGACTGTGCCCGTACTCTTCTGCCTGCGAAAGAACCTTCTCTTTTGAGATCACGATATCTCCAAGCGTCAGTTCGCCGCTTTCCGGATCAAAACAGTCTTCCTGCTCTTCCAGAAAATCGAATGTCCCCGGTTCCGGATAGTCGATCATCGGAAAAGACAGTACATCGGTTGCCCGGTCGATCCCTCTGAATTCTTTGTTCATTTCATGGATCTGTGCATTTTCTGTCAGAAGCAGGTTTACTTCTGCTTCATAAGGACAGCCCACATAATCCAGTGCTGCTTCTACTACTTCCTTTGCAAGTGATTCACATTCCAGAGGAAGCTTTATTCCACCCTCTTCTTCAAAATATAATGTCATGATCTTCGCCTCTTATCTTTTCCTTTGTATTTTGCATCATTGCCGCGGCGGCTCTCGTGTTTACTTTCGTAATCTTCGTATGCTTTTACGATCTGCTGTACCAGTGGATGACGTACCACGTCTTTGCTGGTAAGATGGCAAATGCTGATATCTTCGATATCTTTTACAACTTTTGTTGCCACATCAAGGCCGGACACCTGACCAGATGGAAGGTCTTTTTGTGTTGCATCACCGGTGATCACGACTTTTGAGCCGAAACCGATTCGGGTAAGGAACATTTTCATCTGTGCCGGTGTTGTGTTCTGCGCTTCATCCAGAATGATGAAGGCATTATCTAATGTACGTCCACGCATATAAGCAAGCGGCGCAACTTCGATCAGACCTTTTTCCGAATTCTTCATAAAGCTTTCTGCCCCCATGATCTGATACAGAGCATCATAGAGCGGACGCAAATATGGATCAATCTTACTCTGGAGATCTCCCGGAAGGAATCCGAGCTTCTCTCCTGCTTCGATTGCCGGACGTGTCAGGATGATGCGTCCTACTTCATTATTCTTGAACGCAGTGATTGCCATTGCCATCGCAAGATAAGTCTTACCGGTGCCGGCAGGGCCGAGTCCGAATACGATCATCTGTTTGCGGATCGCATCTACATATTTTTTCTGTCCGAGTGTCTTTGGTTTGATCGGCTTGCCCTGTAAGGTATGACAGATAATATCTTTGTCGATCTCAAGTACATTTTCTTCACTGTCTTCCATAACAAGTGCCAGCGTATAATCTACATTCTGTTCCTGGATCGTATTGCCTCGTTTGGAAAGCTCCACGAGCTGATCCAGAACTTTTTTTGCCTTTTCTACCTTCAAAGCGTCTCCCATGATCTTGACACTTTCCCCTCTTGCGATCAGTGTCACATGAAGAGCGCGTTCTATTTTCTTTGCATATGCATCGAACTGCCCGAACACATTGGCTTCATGTTCGGCAGGAATATCGATGACTGTCTCCATTAATCCCATGCATTAATCTCCATTCTTTGTGTCGTCTTCTGCGGTATGGTCCGGCAGAAGCGGTGTGGACGGAACCTGCTTTCCGATGGAACATCTGATCCTTAGTGTTCCTTTTGCAGAGTACGTCTCAGACCCTGTGTATATTTTAACATCATTCTGGATAATTTCTACCCCTTTTTTCTGCATTTCCTTACAGTAATTCTGAAAATCTGCGGATAATATCTTTTGGATCTGTGCTTTTGTATAATTTTTCTGTTTTTTCTGATAGGGAGTTACCGTGATTTTTTCGAATGTCAGAGAAGCTATATCCGCCGGCATGAGCTTACGCTGGGTGATGTGTTTTTCGAAATATGGATAGGTATTTTTTACGGAACCGACCCGGACGACATATCTTCCAATCCGGACTGCATATTCTTTTTTCTGGATAAAATGATATCTTGATTGGTAGTATTTTTTTTCAATATAACTTTTTGAGAGTGTCTTTTGATAGACAATACTTGTTTCTCCGGATATGTCTGCATCGGACCGGCAGGGAGTATATCCGGTAATTTCTTTTTCATCATTGCAGATGGGAATCTGTCCCGATACCAGAAGATCTCCTTTTTTCACCTGTGCGCCCTTTTTTACCTGTGCAATGCCCGAGCGTGTAGTAATACTGGTAATGCTACAATCGGTGTCGGCAATAATGTCTGTAGACTGATCCGTTGTTGTGGATGTATGATTATCTGCAACTGTATTGTCTTTATCGGAATCCGTTGTTTGTGGTATATTTTCAAGACCGTCTTCATTTTCTTTTATCTGGATCACCAGCCGGCATCCGTCTATAGAGGCAGATACCCATATGATCCCGTCGTAGGTACGTCTCAGATCCCGGACGATCTTCTGACAGTCTACATCCGACTTTTTCATACCGTCTTTGATCTGTTCGGATGCAAGAAATTTCTTTAAGGCATCATCGGTATACGACAGGTTCCCCCGGATATCAATTCCCCAGATATAGCGTGTCATAAACAGAACCAGACTGATGCAGAGAAAGAATCCGGCAAGCAGGATATGCCGTTTCCGGTAATGGTGTAAAAGAAAAGGAAGACCACAGCGGCGGATGATGCACACCTTCGTACCGGTCTTCCTTACAATTTCTTTCAGTCTGCGGAATCCATGGATGGAAAGATTCATCTCGTATGATCCACAGACACGTTTCAGATCCCATATATAGATGTTCTTATAACGGCAGGCATTCAGAAAACGTTCGGGGGAATATCCCGTCACACGTATCCGGACATAGCCTTTCAGATACCAGATCAACTGTTCAAACACACCGGTCCCTCCTATGCTTGGTATTCTATCGCCCTGATGTGGCCGTGGATCATCATCTCATCATTGGTATAATAGATAACCTCCAGCTTCCTGCCGGTGATCTTAATCTGTCCGCATCTGGACTGCAGCCGGATGATCTGGTCTGTATATTCGGTCATTCCTCTGTAATTTTCCACACAGAGTTCATTCGTTCCGGTAATCGTAAGAATCGGGAGCCCCATTGCTACATCTTTTGGGACTCCCGACATCTCCGCCGCTTTTTCTTTCCATTCCTGACGTTTCATAAAAATACCGCGCTGGTAATTTGTATCACTCTATGCGTTCCGGACGGAATATATACCTGACGTTTACTTAAATCTCGTGATATGCCTGTGCATAGAAATATTCCTGTGAATTCAGCAGTGCATGTTCATTTATTACACGCTGATAGTTTCCATCTGCGCCCAGATAGCGTGCTTTCTGGTTATCCGCAAGCATGGTATCGAACATATCCTGCAATTTGTTCTGCAGACGTTCATCGTATACCGGCGCGGCAACTTCTACACGTCTTACGGTATTTCTTGTCATAAAATCTGCGGATGCAATATAGTATTTTCTGCGTTCCCGGCTTCCGAATATATAGATTCTCGAATGCTCCAGAAATCTTCCGACAATGCTGAAGATACGGATGTTTTCTGTCTTTCCTTCCACACCCGGGATCAGGCAGCAGATTCCGCGGACAACCATATCGACCTTCGCACCTGCTTCGGAAGCTTCGATCAGTTTATCGATGATCTTCTTATCTGTAAGAGAATTGAGCTTGAATCCGGCATAAGCTTCTTCTCCGTTTCTTGCATGTGCGATTTCTTCATCCAGCATGGCAAGGACTTTGTTCTGCAGGCATTTCGGCGCAACCAGAAGATGTTCACTGTGCTCTACGACTTCCCCCTTTGACAGAGCCTGGAATACATTGGAAGCTTCCAGTCCGATCTCTACGTTAGCTGTCATAAGAGAAAGGTCGGTGTACAGCCTGGATGTTTTTTCATTATAATTACCGGTACCGATCTGTGTGATGTATTCTACCTGACCTCCGTTTTTGCGGGTAATCAGACACAGTTTGGAGTGCACTTTATAACCGTCCAGTCCATAGATCACCTGACAGCCGGCATCCTCCAGAAGTCTGGACCAGCCGATGTTATTTTCCTCATCAAAACGTGCACGCAGTTCTACCAGTACGACAACTTCTTTTCCATTCTCGGCTGCTTCGATCAGTGCCTCTACCACTTTACTCTGCTTTGCCACACGATACAGGGTCATCTTGATGGAGATGACATCCGGATCTTCGGCCGCTTCCGTCAGCAGATGTAAGAATGGACGGATGGATTCGTATGGGTAAGATAACAGTTTGTCTTCTTCCCGGATCTGGTCTATGATACTTCTTCCATCCTGAAACTGGTCAGAGCGCTGCGGTGTGCGTTTTGGAAAATATAATTCCGTATGCTTTCTGAGAAGATCCTGGATCTGGAATACAAACGACAGATCCAGTGGTGTTGAAGATATGAATACGTGGCTTTCATCCAGCTCCAGATATTCACACAATACGGCAATTCCTTTTTTATCGATATCTCTGGAAAGTTCCAGACGGATCGGTGCCAGTTTCTTTCTCTGTTTGATCAGCCCTTCCATGAATTCGCGGTAATCCAGATCTTCATCGTACAATGCATCTGCATCGATATCCGCATTTCTCGTGATACGGAGTAAAGATTTTGATTTGATCTTATATCCTTTGAATACCGCCGGTGCGAAATGCAGGATCAGTTCTTCGGCGAGCATATAGGTTCCCTGCATTCCCGGAACTGCGATCAGACGTCCGAAGATGTTGCTGGTACATGGAATAATTCCCAGACGGTCTTTCTTGCCCTTGGAACCAAGTACGGCTACGGCATAGATTTCTTTATTTCTAAGGAATGGGAATGGCTGTCTTCTTCCTACAACAGTAGGCGAGATCAATGGTGCAATCTCGGATTCAAAATAACGCTCGAGATATGCAGCCCCTTCTTCATCGAGTTCATTGAAACGTAAAATGCGGATGCCCTGTTCTGCCACACGTTCCATCAATTCTTCGTATACGGCTTCTTTTCGTTTGTTGATCTGTTTGGTACGTTTTAAGATTGCATCAATCTGTTCCTGTGATGTCATGCCTGTCTTATTTTCACGGATCTTTTTATCCAGAAGTGTCTGGTCATATAATGATCCCACACGGACCATGAAGAACTCGTCCAGATTGCTCTGATAGATCGATGCAAATGTCAGTCTCTCACATAATGGGACTTCTGGATTTTCAGCTTCTTCCAGTACACGTTCATTGAATTTCAGCCAGGAAAGTTCCCGGTTCATATATATGCTGCTCATAGTGTTTTCTCACCTTTCTCTGTGTATTTTTTTACTTTTATCTATTCCGAAATATTCATTCCAGTATTCCTAATATAGCATAGCATTCCCTGACTTATATTAGATATATGTTAAATCTATGTTAAATCAGCCCGCCGGGAAAGGCAGGCTGATAAACAGATTATATTTTGGTATATTATTTTAATGTTACATTTAATTTTACCGGCTGATGATCGGTATATTCGAACTGTGTGTCGATATTTTCCACCTGATCGATCTTCAGATTATCCGAAACGATGAAGCCATCCAGTACATATACCTGTGAATCATCATAGTTGCCGCTGTATGGTCCGTTTAACAGGCGGCAGGTCGGTACATTATCGGATACTGCATAAGAGAACCCTTCCGGGATATCTTCTTTTCCGACCTTTCCCGGAACCCAGCTGTCTTTATCGTGGATCGGATAGGTGTCCATTCCGTCAAATGTCTGGTTAAAGTCCCCGCCGGCAATCACATAATTGCCTTTTTCATACTCTTCTTTTAACTTCTTCACCAGAACTTTCCGCTGCGCGATCTTACCTTCTCCACTGTCATAAGCTTCCAGATGGAAATTGATCAGAACCAGCTCTTTGTCACTGCCTTTTATCGGAATTCTTGTTTCCAGCATACAGCGCTTCAGGTTACAGGTTTTTACCGGCCATTTGAAAGATTCCGGAAGTGCGATTCTGGAAGCCTCCGATACCTTGTAATCAGAATATGTTACCAGACCGCTTTCAACTTTACCGATTGTCGGAAGCGGGTATGGGACGTATGCGCATTTGAAATTGCATGCAAAGATTCCATCTACCCCCAGTGCTTTTTCGTAGTAAGCTTTTTCGTTGATGTGATAAGATCGTTTGGAATCAATGTCTACCTCCTGAAGAAAACAGACATCGGCATCTGCATCGTTCAGAATGCCGGCAATTCCTTTCATATTGTGTTTTACCAGATCTTTCGTCTCCGGCATGACTTTACTTCCGCCGTCCATGAAGAAATCTTCGTCTTTGCTAAGTCCGGCATATCCGGTATTATAGGTCAGGATCGTCATCGAATCTCCGGTAGATATGGACTGTTTTCCACTGGTTGTGTTCAAAGTCTCTATCTGATCCGGACGGTATTCCAGTGCTGTCAGAACCACAACTGCTGCCAGGAGAATCAATACAATTCCAAGTATAATTCCACCTAAGATCTTTCCGAATTTTTTCATGTTGTACCTCCGTGTTTTTTATCTTTGGGCAGATACCAAAGTAGCATGGTAATTATATCCACCTGATATATTTATCTATTATAACAGTAGTTTTGTAGAAAATCCATTCATAAACCGCGGAAAATACGGACAATTTCACGGTGGTTTTCCTAAGATATCGGTGTTATAATGAGCCATATTATGTAAGGAGGCGATTATCTATGGCTACACCACTTCTTGTGTTGATCATATTGGCAATTGTGATTATTGCATCAATCATAACATCTGTTGTCACGTATGTTATTTTATCCGGAAGAAATAAAAGAATCCGTCTGGCAGAGCAATACCGCCAGCTTGGTATTACAGAACAATATCTGAAGATTCAGGATGAAATCGAAAGAATCATCCGTTCCAAAGATATCAAACTTACAACGGCGTCACCTGTAAAGCTGTCAAATCCGGAAGACGGACAGAATGAAAAAGAAACAGAATCAGGAGCATTCACAAATGACCTCTGGTTTATCGTCCGTGGAAAGGACAGACAGACATCCGAAAAGCTTCTGGAATACTGGCACTTCGTCTGTGAGAATTCCGAATGGAAATGTATAGAGCGCAAGAAAAAAGGTTAAAAATCAGGAAAACCGACAATCTGTGCCATACGGGAATCTGCTTCATTTGAAGCGGGTTCGCCGGGTACAGTCTGTCGGTTTTATTTTCTGTATTATTCTGCGTATTTTATTTTTCGATGGTTTCTTTCTTATAAACTTTCTGCTGTGAAAATCCTCTTCCTCGCACTTCATTTACATTTCCAATGATCATAAATGCATGTGGGTCGATCTCCTGTACCAGCTGGTTCAGGCGCATAAGTTCACGATTGGAAACTACGGTAAGGATCATCGGCTGATCGTTTTTCAGATATCCGGTCTGTGTATAGACCAGTGTCGTTCCACGGTCAAGACGTTCCTGGATCAGACGGTTCAGTTCTTCGTATTTTTCAGTCATGATCTCTACTTTTGTTCTGGTAGATCCCATCAGCAGTACCTTGTCCAGAATGACGGTATAGATCAGTACCAGTAAGATACCGTATACAATTTCTTCTTTGTTGGTGAAGAGCATCTGTGAGATCAGGATTATAAAATCAAATACGTACAGCATCACAGATACCGGAAGTCCGAACTTTTTGTTCAGGACCAATGGCGGAATATCCATTCCTCCGGTCGATGCGCCGCAGCGTATTACAATTCCGATGCCCATTCCGATCATCAGACCGCCGCAGATGGTTGATAACATCTTATCGTCTGTCACATTCTGAAGTGCCGGTATCTGTTCGAGCACACCCAGAATAACCGGGTAATAGAATGTACTGACCAGTGTTGTAAGTGCAAATTTCATTCCAAGGACAGCCGCTCCAAGTAAGAACATCAATGTATTGAAGATTAATACAAATGTATGGATCGGAAGCCCGAAATAATGGTGGATTGCAATACCCAGTCCTGTCGTTCCGCCCGTGATCATATCGTTCGGCAGAATAAACATGACGATCGCCAGTGCATAAACTGTATTCCCCAATAAGATCATACACAGATTTTTTAAATTCACTTGCTTCATAGTATATCCTCTCCTGACATTTTCATCCTTATTAGTATAAAGGATGATATCTTCTGAAACAAGAATTTTTTATAATATCTTTTATATATCTACATGTGTTTCTATAATAATATTTTCTTTTATTCCGGCATTTTACTTATGATATGGTTCATGGCTGATGATCCGGTAGCTTCTGTATATCTGTTCCAGGAGGATCACCCGCATCAGCTGATGTGGAAATGTCATCTTGGAAAAACTCAGTGCGTAATCCGAGCGTTTCAGCACTTCTTTTCCAAGTCCGATCGAGCCGCCGATGATAAATATAATGTGACTGGTTCCCTGGATTCCAAGCTTGTCAATCTTTTCTGCCAGTTCTTCTGAGGTCAGAAGTTTTCCCTGGATTTCAAGCGTAACGACGTAGGCGTCGTCTTTGACATATTTGAGGATCCGCTCACCTTCTTTGTCGCGGATACCGTCTTCTACGGTCTCACTTGCATTATCCGGAGTCTTTTCATCTGCCACTTCGATGATCTCCAGCTTACAGTAGCGGCTCAGTCTTTTACTGTATTCTGCGATCGCATCTTTTAAGTATTTTTCTTTTATCTTTCCCACTGTGATTAATGTTATCTTCATTCTATTGTTCTTTCTATCTCTGCTTTTTAATTTTAACTGTAATTAATAATCTTTCGAAAAAACTAATTTCTATATCTATTCTGCTAATAATTTTTCATCCTTAGTGATTAGTGTTCTTCTATTCTGTTATCTGATACATATATAATTCATGCAATGCTCTTGTTGCACAGATATATTTTGCCTGATTCGACATCGGATTTCCGGCATCCTGGAACACACCGAATACCTGGTCGAATTCCAGACCTTTTGCAAGGTAAAAGGTCGTGACGGTAAGTCCTTTTTTGAATGCGGAAGTGTTGCGGTCGATATAATGCACTTCTTCGCCGCGGGCTTTTAATATCTGGTATAAGGTGGATGCCTCTGTTTCCGTCATGGTAATAATGGCAGCAGTCTCATACTCGTCTTCTCCAAGTTTGGCTTTTGAAAGGATTTCATCCAGAACTGCATCTTCTGTCTGGAATTGTTCTTCTACCACTTCTTTTCCATGACGTTTTAAGAGTTCTACGTCTTTGACACCAGTCAGTTTTTCGGCATATCTGGCAATTTCCATTGTATTCCGGTAACTTTTATTCATCACGATCTTACGGATCTTCTGATCAAATACGCCCGGAAGGAACTGCAATACATCACGCATCTGTTCATCTAAAGTCTGTGCTTTATCACCGAGAATGGTCATCCGGCATTTGAATATCTGATTCAGGATCACATACTGCAGATAAGAATAATCCTGCATTTCATCAATGACCAGATGTTTGATATGGTTATGCACAGCTTTTCCGGTCAGACGGTATTTCAGATACAATACCGGAAATACATCTTCGTATTCCAGCTTGCGCTTTTCATATTCGACATCCGGAAGTGATGGATATCCGCATTCTTCCAGAAGCCAGCCGTATATCTTGTAGATGTCCTTTGTTACATACATCTTATCGAATTTATCCTGTACAATCAGGAGTTCTTCTTCCGAAAGATCACGTCCAAGTAATGTCTCGTATTCATCAACACAGTAGTCTCTGATCGCATCCACCCGGCTGAGCAGAGGTGCATTCTGGAATTTGAAATAAAAGAGATTGATCAGTTCTTCTTCTGTCTTCTGAATTCCTTTATATTCAATCGAACGGAAATCCATCAGTTCATCTTCCAGTCTTGCAAGGAATCCTTCCATCATTCCGACAAAGCCTTCCGACTGCTTCTCTTCAAAGCGTTCTGTCAGATACGGGTCCTGAAGCTTCATGGTTCTTTCCAGCTGGTCATAGCGGTCTTCACAGTCCGGAACGATGCCTTTCAATTCCCGGTATGCGAACAGATCAAAACTCATCTCCTGGATATTTTCCTCGCCCAGTTCCGGCAGAATATGGGAAATGTAGTCCGAGAATACACTGTTTGGAGAAAGGATCAGTACATTAGAGGACTTCAAATGCTCTCTGTCATGATACAACAGATAGGCAATCCGGTGTAAAGCAACGGAAGTCTTACCGCTTCCGGCAGCACCCTGGATTGCAAGGATACGGTCATGTGTATTACGGATGATCGCATTCTGTTCTTTCTGGATCGTACGCACGATATTTTTGAGCTGTACATCGCTGTTCGTTCCCAGTTCCTGTTTTAAAATATCATCATCAATCTTAGTATCACTTTCAAAGGCGTAGACCATCTTTCCATTCTTTACTTTGTACTGCCATTTGGCTGCAATCTCGCCTTCGATCAGTCCGGCAGGTGCTTCATAGGATCCCGGTCCCTTGTCATAATCGTAAAATAGTCCGCTAACAGGCGCTCTCCAGTCATAGATCAAAGGCAGCATACCTGTACGTTCTGCAAAATTCCCGATACCAATATAAAAGATCTCCGGTTCCTCTTCCCCATCATAGATAAAGTCCACACGCCCGAAAAACGGAGCTTCCAGCATCTTGCGGAGTCGGTGTCTCATCTTCTGCTTTTCCTGATTGTCATTAACCTGATGCAAAAGCGCCTGCTGGTTATCGTAATTTTCATAACCGTATTCATCCATTTCGGTATAGTTCTCCCAGTAGTATTCATTCATACTCTGGATGTCTTTCTGTCCTGCTTCAATGGATGCATCTACTTCTGCCAGTCGTGTGCGGATCTTCTCTGTTACTTTATTTAAAAATATCTTTCCGTCTTTTAAATCTAATTCTGTCATAATCTCCAACCTGTCTTTTTGTTTTATCCTTGCTTGTCAGCAGGATTGATTTTCAGCTGTTTTCAGCATTAAATGTGTCTTACAATCATACCACAGATATATGTTTTTATTCAAGTCCGGATGTACTGTCTCCAGAACCTGCCACCGGCAGCTTCTTACGAACGCATGGCAATCTACCAGACCTGTCATTGGCAGTTTCTTCCGAACAAATGGCAAGTAAAAAGAGATATACACCAGAATCATTCTCGTGTATATCTCTTATATAATTACGTGTTGTACATATTTATGATTTATGAGTACTTATAGCATCATCTTTTCACTGAGCACAAAGAATTAAGCATTCTTTTTAGACAGATATTCGTGGATACCTTTGGCACCTGCTTTACCTGCACCCATAGCAAGAATTACAGTTGCAGCACCTGTTACGGCATCTCCACCTGCGAATACGGCAGCTTTTGAAGTCTGTCCGTTTTCTTCCTCTGCTACGATACATTTTCTCTTGTTTGTCTCAAGTCCCTTTGTTGTAGAAGAGATCAATGGGTTCGGAGATGTTCCAAGAGACATGATCACTGTATCAAGTTCAATCTCATATTCAGATCCAGGGATCTCGATCGGACGTCTTCTTCCGGAAGCATCCGGCTCACCG
>JBNMJT010000020.1:0-24752 GCA_050873945.1 Dorea sp. | reverse complement strand
GGAAAAGTAAAAGCCATCGGTATCGATAACTTCACCCAGGACCGTCTTGCTGATTTCCTGTTCTTCAACAAGGTAAAGCCTGCTGTTAACATGATCGAGTGCAATGCATATTTCCAGCGCGAGAATGAACGGAAATATCTGGAAGAACAGAACATCACCATGCAGGCATGGTCTCCTCTTTCTGCAGGTAATTCCAGCCTGTTTACCGAACCTGTCTTATGCAAGATTGCAGATGCACATGGCAAATCCGTAGTCCAGGTTGTCTTGCGTTCACTCGTTCAGCGCGGAATCGTTCCGGTTGTAAAATCTGCCAATCCGGTACGCATGAAGGAGAATCTGGATATCTTTGACTTTGAACTAAATTCTAAAGAAATGACCGCGATTGCTGCATTAGATACCGGACATAGTTCTTTTGGAGCCAGAGATACCGGTGAAGCTGTAACAGCATTTCTGAAAGCGGCGCAGAAATTCTCCGTATAAAATATGAAAATCGGTTGTCAAAAAAACTTTTTCTAGTTATCCTGATAAACAAAAAAGAACAGAGAATATACTTTTTTATAAATATTCTCTGTTCTCTACTTTCTTATCAAAAATGCTAACTTCTATATTATTCTATGTTATCTCCGCCAGCACTCCGATATCCAAAATGCAGTTTTCTAAAATAATAAATACTCATCATAATTGAAAGCAGTTCCCCAACCGGAATTGCAGCCCACACACCATCAAGACCAAACACCACCGGTAATGCGACTACCGGGATTACAAGGAACACAACTGTTCTGCAAAATGATAATATTGCCGATGTCTTTCCATCATTAAGTGCCGTAAACAATGCCGATGCATATACGTTAATTCCCGTTAACAGACAGCTCGTGGCAAAAATACGGAATCCGTGCAATGCCATCTCATATACTCCGTGATTACTTCCGGCAAAAAATCTTACCATAGCCGGTGCAAGGATATAACAGATAACCGTCAGCGCCGCTGATGCTGCGAGGATCAGTCTGGTACTGATCTTGTGTATCTTTTTCAATCTTTCCTTATTGGCTGCACCGTAATTATAGCTGATCACCGGTGCAATTCCGGTAGCATATCCTCTGTAGACTGCGTTAAATAACGACTGTACATACAGCATGATCGTAATAGACGCCACACCATCTGCGCCGGCAAGACGCATCAGGATATTGTTGAACAGAATCGCCACAATACTTCCGGCGAATACTCCGATCATTTCCGATGATCCATTCACACAGCTCTGGATGATTGTTTTACTGCGCCATTTTGGTCTCACTACATACAGATCATGTTTTCTGCATACAATAAAATAGATAAGTCCGATCAGCGACGTTGATGCATAACCGATAGATGTAGCGACCGCAGCACCTGTGATACCCATATGGAAGACTGCGATGAACAGCCAGTCCAGTACAATATTCAGCACTCCGCCAAGCACCGACATTGCAAGTCCGAGATTCGCTTTTCCAACGGTAATATACGACATGGAAAAGATCGTTCCAAATATGGTAAACGGCATAGAGATCAGTACCGGTATCATGTACGGTATACAATATGCCATCAGTCCTTCATCTGCTCCCAGTAAATGTAACAGTGGTTTTAAAAATATCGCACAAAGTGCCACAATCACAAGGCTCGATATAAATGCTACCAACAACAGCAATGAGAAATCTTCTCTTGCTTCCTGTTCTTTTCTTTCCCCAAGCTTTTTTGCCACCAGGGCATTTCCACCGCTTCCGAACATCATACCGATTCCTGATGATATGAAAATCATCGGCATAACAATGTTTACCGCTGATAATGCGTCCGTATTCACAAGCCTTGCTACAAACATTCCGTCTACGCTGCTGTAGATACTCATAAACACCGTCGACAGAATCGTCGGAAGTGCAAATCTTACCAGCATTCCAAGATGGATTTCCCGGTTTAATACTTCATCATTCTTTGTGTTTTCGTTCATGTTACCTCTCTTCCTATGCCTCGTCCCCTCTGATCTTTTCTTCCAACAACTCCGCCAGTCTCACCTGCACTCTGATCGCAATTTCTGTCTCTTCTGCATCAAGCAGTTCTGAAACTTCTTCCTCATAAGCCAGCAATGGATTGATCACTGCTTCTGCCGCTTTTTTTCCTTTTTCTGTAAAAGAAATTATTTTTTCCCGTTTATTCAGCGGATTTACATCCATCTGAATGATTCCTTCCCGCAGCTGCTTTTTTATAATGCTGTTAATGGAAGTCTTCGGTGCCTCCAGCTTTTTACATAATTCTTTTTGTGTAATACATGCATCTTCTTTTTTCAGCATTTCATAATATATCTGCAGCTCATACGACGTAATCTCCTGTTTGGAAGCCCACAGATCATATGCCGCATCAATTCTTTTTATTGTCTCATAGAGCCGGTCTACCCTGTTTTCTTTCATTCTGATTCACATCCTTCTCTTATTAGTACGAAATCGTACCTTATGTATTTTAGTACGTTTTCGTACTGTTGTCAATGATAAAAAATCTGTCTGATTCAAATAATTGTCAAACAAAAAACAGATGTAATGCTTTACTTCTATCTTTTGCATTACATCTGTCATTTTCCCATTAAATTTTACAAATTTTTACAGATTCTTTCCCATCTCATACGCCTCTTTCATAACCGGCATATCCTTAACTTCTCCACATTCATTCACTCCGATACCAAGAAGCGTGCCGCCTTCTACTGCTTCCGGTACACAACAAGTGAAGCCCTGTAAAGATGCCTTCATCGTCTCTGTAAGACTTTCATCCGGTGCGGCACAGGTAATGATATAATAGAATGTCTTACCTTCCAGTCCTTGATAAAATGCATAAGTACGGTCGACCACCGTCTTCAGCTGTGCTGTCATAGAATAAAAATAAATTGGTGATGACAGTACGATCACATCTGCTGCCAGCATCTTTTCTCTGATTTCATCCATATCATCCTTCTGGATACAGCTGCCATCATTTCTGTAACATGCGTTACAGCCAAGACAGGCTCCGACCTTCTTTTTCTGGATATTGATCTGTTCTACTTCATGTCCTGCCTCTCTGGCACCTTTTGCAAATTCTTCACACAGTATGTTAGAATTGCCGTGCATTCTCGGGCTTCCTGCTAATATCAGTACTCTTTTCATCTTTTATCTCCTCCTAATTCGTAATTCCAAGACTCTCGTTCACGCCAAGAGTTTCGTCATTGATCATATCTAACATACACTGTGCAATTCCCGCACGGGCAATATCTTTGTGTGCCGGCTGTTCGCCTTCTCTGGTCAGGAAATATGTGGTATTATCACCGTTCTTAATTCCCGGACATCTCAGAAGAGTGGTCACCGCTTCACTTGCCATGATCGTATCAGCCGCCTCAATATAATCCGGACGTTTCTTTGCAAGCATATTCAACATCACACCTCTCATACCTGTGATCTCATGATGGATTCCCATACCGGTAATCCAGATGATACGCTTTACAGAAGTTACTTTTAATGCTTCTACGATATTCTTTGCCATGGCAAGAACGTCACCTTCCAGCGAACAAAGTAATACATCCTGACCATCCATCGCTTTTCTTACATCTTCTGCATTCAGGGCATCTCCCTGCATGATGTTTACGCCTGACAGATCCATCCCTTCGAACTTGCCCGGATTTCTTACAAATACAGATAATTCGATATTCTCCTGTGCATGCATTTTTTCTGTGATATATTTTCCTGTATGTCCTGCTGCTCCAAAAATTACAACTTTTTTCATATTGGTTACCCTTCACTTTCTGTTAATAATTCTCAGACAAATGTCTGGGCCGTACAGACCATACTTAACATATCATGCTCGGGTAACCCGACAGCAAGGATTCTTTTTCCTAAACTTTTTTCTTAAACACTATCTTTTATATTCTGTACCGTCTTTGCCAGCGTTCCGATATCCATAGGCTTTGATATATGTGCGTTCATTCCCACATCCATACTCTTCTGGATATCGTCCACAAATGCATTCGCTGTCATCGCAATGATCGGAATCTCTTTGCCCAGTGGATTTTTACTCTTTCGGACAGCTTTCGTCGTATCATATCCATTCATCCGCGGCATCTGGACATCCATCAGGATCATATCGAATTCTCCTGGTCTGACCTTCTCAAACAGATGCAAAAGCTTCTCTCCATCTTCACAGATCACACACTCTGCTCCTGCAAGTTCCAGAAGTGCCCGCAGGATCTCTGCATTCAGGGCATTATCTTCCGCACACAGAAAACGCATTTCTTTTAACACTTCTTCGACCGGATATTCTTCCCTTTGCTTTAACTGTTTATGCGTGATATCTCTTTTTTTATCCGGCTTCTTATCTGTCTCTTCATCGATCTTAAGTTCCAGGATCACCTCAAATCTGCTGCCTTTTCCCTCTTTGCTTTCAACCTTTATAACACCACCCATCATATCCACGATATTCTTGGCGATTGCCATGCCAAGACCGGTTCCCTGTACCTGATTGGTCACTGAATTCTCCTGTCTGGTAAATGGTTCAAAAATATGATCTACGTATTCCTGTTTCATTCCCATTCCGTTATCCGTTACTGTACAACAGTATTTTGCGTATGCTTTGGATGAACACTCTTCCTCTTTCACGTCAAAACTGATTCTTCCGCCTTCCTGCGTGTATTTCACCGCATTACCCAGAATATTGATAAATATCTGGCGGATGCGGAGTTCATCTCCTTCCAGATATTCGTGACGGATATTTTCTGTATAAATTTCAAGCTGTTGTCCACGTTCTGCAGCCTGCGGCCGTATAAGTGTCTCAATTTCCTCGATCTGTTCTCTCAGGTTGAATTTTCCGACATTTAATTTCGTCTCTCCGCTTTCAATCTTACTCATATCAAGGACATCATTGATCAGTCCCAGCAGATGCTTACTGGATATCTTCATCTTCCGGATATACTCCCTCATCTTTTCCGGTGATTCCAGTTCATGTTCCATCAGATCTGCAAGTCCCATGATCACATTCATCGGTGTGCGGATGTCATGACTCATATTCGACAGGAAGCTGCTCTTTGCAGCATTCGCACTTTCCGCAATCTCCATCGCTTCTTTGATGTTCTTCCGGATCTCCTGTTCATGGTATGATCTGTAAATTCAAAGATCAGAAGGTCCTGCATTCCTTTTCTGACATGATACAGTGTTTTCTGGAACATCTTCGGAACAGCACTTCCTGCCGGTGTGATCCAGCAGTCCTGAACCAGCGACTCTCCTTCCTGCAGATTCCGTATCTCATCTACTTTAAAATCTTTTTCCGGTTCATTTTCAATTTTCTGTACCGCAAGAAGTGGTCTCGGTGTTTCCTGCGGGATTCCGAAGATTCTCTCAATGCTTGGGCTTACATAGATGGATCTTCTATCACCTTTAGTCATTACAAAGTATACACTGTCCAGACTCTGTGTGATAACCTCTGCAAGCGTATCTCTCCACGCAATTGCTTCATCTGCCTTTTTCTTATCATCAATATCCATCAGCATTCCATAGAACACCCGGACTTTTTCTTCTTTTTCTCCGGTAATTCTTCCCGTTGTGCGGAACCAGCGGTATTCTCCTTTTTTGGTTCTTGCACGGAATTCCGTATCATAGACAATCTTTCCACTGACATCCTGCAACGCATTTTTATACTCTGCCGCCAGCCGTTCAACATCTTCCGGATGTACCAGATGCATAAATGATTCCACTTCATTTGGAAAGTCCGCCTCACTCTCATAGCCAAGCAATGCACGGAATGCATCACTCCATTCTATGCCTAAAGATCTTCCTTCTTCATCAAATATCTGATTCCATGCACCGGAACCAATCGCCTCATGT
Organism: Dorea sp.; assembly: GCA_050873945.1. GTDB lineage: Bacteria > Bacillota > Clostridia > Lachnospirales > Lachnospiraceae > Dorea_A. Next base: position 18,894 of record JBNMJT010000020.1, on the reverse strand, counting down.
AGAACATTCAAAGATGTCAGCGCACGTTTTGCACGTATGAATGCCTCGTCTCGTACCTTTTCAAGTTCTGCATGTTCTTTCTGCTCTGTGATATCAATAAAGACTCCAAAGAAACAATATGGTGAACCATCTTCTCTTCTTGCCACATCCGCAGTTGCCCTGAACCACCGGTATCCCCTGTCCTTTGTATTCAGTCTGTATTCCTGATCAAAGATCGTATTACCCGTTGTGTCTCTTAATACCGGATCTATTTCCCTTATAATCCGGTCATGATCATCCGGATGCAGCAGATCCGACCATGCTTCAAATACATTCGGAAAGTCTGTTTCATTCTCATAACCGATCATATGGCGTAAGTCATCACTCCATGACACGCTCACAATCTCAAACTGACGGTTACAGTACATCTTCCACATACCGGATTTAATCAGCTTGTGCAGTGTCCTGTAGCTGCTCTCCATCTGTTCTATTTCTTCATAAATTTCCGAGTATCCTTTTTTCTCTATACTCATACCAATATTTACCTCTGTCTTTTTCTATCACTTGTTCCGACTTCTTCTATATTAAATCTCTTCTAAAATATTTTATCAAATGTAATCTTTATTTTCCACTATGAAAAATCCTTACTCTATAAATCATTTTCCATCCGTAAACTCTAACATTTCATCACATATCTCTATATATTTTTCCGTATAAATGCTGCCCTTTTCCCAGATAAAATCAAAATCATGCTGCAATTTAAAATCCGTCAGTTGAATTTCTTTTAAAGTCCCCGCCTTCAGCTCATCCGCTACAGCAATTTTATACATGAATGAAATTCCACAGTCTCTTTTTAGAAGTCCTATGATCGTATGCATATTTTCCACTTCTATATAGCGTTTAAAATCTCTGATATCCATTCCTCTTGCAAGCAGTAATTCTTCCAGAATATTTCTGGTACCTGATCCCGGCTCTCGTACCAGCAGACGTTCCTGTACCAGATCACTCAAAGTCCCCGGAGATTTCACCGCAAACTTATGACCGGATGCACAGACTGCTACATAATCTTCCAGACTGTAGTTTTTATGCCCATATCTTTCCTTTGGATAATTTCCCTCTACCAGTGCCAGATTCAGAATCCCGTTATCCAGTAGTCCAAGCAGTTGCATGGTATTTCCATAATGAATATGCAGATTTATCTCCGGATGCCGAAGCAGAAAATCTGCTATTTTATCTGCAATTGCATATTCTCCAATCGTCATTGTCACCCCAATGGAAAGAGATTCTCTTTTCTCCATATCATTTTTTATTTCATTTCTTATAGCAATCTGATCATTCTTCATTGTCATAAGACGTTTTCTTAAAATCTTCCCTGCCGGTGTCAGATATAACTGTTTATTATGATAGCGGAATAAGCTGGTATCATATTCCTTTTCAAGTAAACGAATATGTTGCGACACCGCAGGTTGTGTAATATGTAATCTTCTCGCTGCCTCTGTAAAATTCATCGTCTCACATACCATTAAAAATGTGTCTGTCCTAAAATCCAGCATATCCGTCCCTCTTTCATTCTTCTGTTTATCAATAATTTTATCTTATTATTCTATAATATTATATAATTTTTTATTATTGTTTACCAGTGTTATAATTTCTGTTGGAAAATGAAAATCAATAAAAGAAATGAGAAAGAGGAAATCAACATGAACTTTATTCAGAAGAACCTTACCGGTATTCTGGTATGCTTTGTGATTGCAGTTCCTTCCTGGCTTCTTGGAAAAGCTTTTCCGGTTGTCGGAGGACCTGTCATTGCGATCCTGGCCGGAATGCTGATCACGTTAGTATGGACCAATAAGGGTAAAGCCGAGTCCGGTATCAAATGGACTTCCAAGATCATCCTGCAGACTGCTGTTGTACTGCTTGGATTCGGAATGAATCTTGGTGTGATCTTACAGACCGGAAAGCAGTCTCTTCCGATCATCGTATGTACGATCAGTACTTCCCTGATCCTTGCATGGCTGCTCCGCAAGATCCTGCATGTACCATCCAATACTTCGATCCTTGTAGGTGTCGGTTCTTCCATCTGCGGTGGATCTGCAATTGCTGCCACTGCACCGGTCATTGATGCAGATGATACTGAAGTTGCACAGGCAATCTCTGTGATCTTCTTCTTCAATGTTATCGCTGCTGTACTCTTCCCGGTACTTGGAAGTGCACTTGGCTTTGACAACACAAGCGGAGGTTCTTTCGGATTATTCGCTGGAACAGCTATTAACGATACTTCTTCCGTTACAGCCGCCGCTTCTACCTGGGACAGTATGTGGAATCTCGGTAGTGAAACACTGAATACAGCCGTTACCGTAAAGCTTACACGTACACTGGCGATCATTCCGATCACACTGGTATTGTCTCTGATCCGTGCAAAATCTGCTTCAAAAGCCGGAAGTGCTGATTCAGCATCAAACAACTTCAGCTTAAAGAGAGCATTCCCGATGTTCATCTTATACTTCATCATTGCAGCAGTGATCACAACTGTATGCATGAGCATGGGTGTCAGTGCGGATGTATTTGCTCCGTTAAAGGAATTATCTAAATTCTTTATCATTATGGCTATGGCTGCAATCGGGCTTAACAGTAATGTTGTGAAACTGATCAAATCCGGCGGGAAACCGCTTCTGCTTGGCGGATGCTGCTGGGTTGGAATTACGGTTGTGAGTCTTGGGATGCAGCATGTGATGGGAATCTGGTAAATTTTTAAATGCATGGCAGCTTTTTCCGAACACACACGATATAAGGTAGTGGAATTAAGACTCCACTACCTTTTTTTTAGGCAATTTGCTCATTCTTCTTTTATTACAAAGCAGGCTCATTTATGTCCCCAAATATATCCAGATATATGATATAATAGGCTTAATAAAAAGGGAAACTATACTGTCCATTTATCAGAATCGAGAAATTATTATGAATGAAACAACCATCAGAAAACCAGATCCAAAATTTGCCCAGGCGATCCTTCAGCATTTAATGACGATTGACCGCTCTAAAAATGCTGAAGAGATGAATCAGTCTCTTCACACACTTTTGCAATTAATCGGCTCTTATACCGATGCCGACCGTGTTTACCTGTTTGATAAGATTACCTCTGACCCCGAAGTCTACTCCAACACTTATGAATGGTGTGCAGACGGAGTTTCTTCTAAATTGGAAGGGCTGAAATATGTCCCGGTTTCTTATATTCCTAACTGGATCCATATTTTTCACAGCAACCGTCCTGTGATTATTGAAAGTACAGATGCCTCCATGGAAACGATGCCCGAGGAATGTCATTACCTGAGACTCTGCGATATCCACTCGGAATTTGCCATGCCGATTTTTTATCATTCCGAGCTTCATGGTTTTATCGGAATTGATAACCCGCATAATGCGATCTCAGATCTTTTTATCCAGCAGATTACATTTGTCGGCACACACTTAAGTACTTCGCGCGAGAATATCCGCATGCTTTCTCTTCTGGAACAGAAGCAGGAAGATCTTCAGCACAATTTAACTGACATGAAAAATGAACGCGAACTTTTGATGGTTCTCTGTGAGGACAGCATCTCTGTGTTCCGGGTAAATCTTATGACAAACACCGCATTTACCGTCAAACTGGATCAGCATGCGAATGTGACTTCTCAGATTTCTCCTTCTGACAGCCAGCCGCTCTGTTATTCTGAGGAACTACATGACTATTACGAGCATTATGTATTAAAAGAAAGTGCACCGGACTTTCTGGAACTTTTCGCTCCTTCCAGTCTAATGCAGAAACTAACAGACAGACACCGTGTTCATTACCGTTTTCAAAGTGCCCCGAATTCGCTCGGACAGGTATACTTTGAAGTACGTGCAACCAAGATCCGCCAGTCTGCAGATTGCTTTGAGGTATTGATCGATTTCAGACATATTGATCACATCATTAAAGAAGAGAAAAAGCATCAGCATGAACTGGAGACTGCACTTGCCGAAACACGTATGAAGAACCAGATTCTGTCCGCAATCAGTAAAATCTACGTATCCATCTACCGGATTGACCTGAAAACAGATCAATATGAAGAAATATCCGATGCCATGTACAGCACCCATCAGACCCATTCGGTCAATGGTGCCCGTATGAAGTTCAAAGATATCTGTTGCAGTACCGTTGCTTCGGAATATCAGGAACAATTTTTAAATTTCTTCGATCTTTCTACATTGGCGAGACGGCTCAGATATGATGAGACAACTGCGGTTGAATATCTGGCGCAGGACGGGAACTGGCACCTGATACGTTTTATCGTACAGAAGAGAGATGACTCTGGCAATGTGATTGAAGTTCTGTGTGTAATCCGGATCATCAGTGAAGAAAAACGACGTGAAAAATACTGGATCGTAGCCGCCGAAGAGGCCAACCGTGCAAATGCTGCAAAATCGGATTTCCTTTCCCGTATGTCTCACGATATCCGTACACCGATGAACGTGATCATGGGATTCGTCAATCTCGCAAAACAGCAGCTTATCCAGATATCAGACACCTCAGATTTCATTACGGATACTTCAGGTATTACTTCAGATCTTGAAAAACTAAAAGATTACCTGAACAAAATTCAGATAAGCGGCACCCACCTTCAGCAGCTTGTCAATGATATTCTGGATATGTCCCGGATTGAAAGCGGAAATCTGGAACTGTCTGTCCAGCCAATGAAAATTTCCGAAACAATTACGTTTCTTAAGCAGACCATTTTCAGTTCTCAGGATCAGAAATCACTGACCTTTGTGTGTAAAGAACATCACATTCCTTACGACACAATCCTTGCCGATTCTCTACGCCTGGGACAGATCTATATGAATCTGCTTTCCAATGCTGTGAAATATACTCCGGAAGGAGGTACGATCAGTCTGGAAATATACGAAGAAACGATCCCTGATTCGCAGAATATCCGTCTGATTTCTGTGATCAGCGATACCGGTATCGGAATGTCCCCGGAATTCATGCAGATTATGTATTCCGATTTTTCAAGAGCGGTCGATACCCGGGTGAACAAGGTACGTGGAAGTGGTCTGGGACTTTCCATCGTAAAAAAACTGGTAGATCTTATGGGCGGAACAATTGAAGTGGAAAGTGAACTGCACCACGGAACTACCTTCCGTCTTACATTTGAATTTCCATATGATACAGATGCAGATACTTCTACCAATAATACCGGTTACGACTTTCTTCCGACTCTTTCGGACAGACCGCTGACACTTCTGGTTGCTGAGGATAATGAACTGAACTTTGAAATTTTGTCCGAACAATTAAAACCTTACAAAATCCACTGCATCCATGCCGAAGATGGGGAAGAGTGTCTGCAGATATTTAAAGCTTCCGGCGATCTCGCATTTGATGCAATTCTTATGGATATGCAGATGCCGGTAATGTCCGGTGTGGAGGCTTCTATAGCTATCCGCTCTCTGGATCTTCCTTATGCTGCGTCCGTTCCGATCATTGCCACCACGGCAAATGCTTATCAGGAGGATATCCAGGAATGTATGGCTGCCGGAATGAATGCACATTTGTCCAAGCCTCTGGACATTGATAAACTGATTCAGGTTCTTGGGAAATATATAAACATGTAACTATGTAAATATATATTTTTATAATTCAACGGAATATAACGCTGGCAGTTCTTGTGGATAGCATCTTCCGAACATACGGCAATATAATAAAAAATCAGGGATTTTCCAGTGCGGATTCCCTGATTTTTTTACAGTTTCTATATATTGCAGTTTCTATTATTGTAACTTCTATTATTGCAAGCTCTATTGTCTGTTCTGTGCGATTGCGGCGTCTACTACATGTTCCAATAAGATTGACGTCGTCACCCCGCCGACTCCTCTCGGAACCGGTGTGATTGCTTCTACGATCTTCTCAGCTTCTTCAAAATTCACATCTCCGCAGAGCTTTCCTTCTTCATTCACATTGATTCCGACATCAATCACAATCTGTCCTTCTCTCAGATAGCTTCCGTCAATGACTCCGGCTTTTCCGGCCGCCACAACTACAATATCTGCTTCCTTTACTACGGATGGCATATCCACCGTTCTGGTATGGCAGACAGTTACCGTCGCATTCTTCTTGATCAGCATCATAGCAGCCGGTTTTCCGACTACCAGACTTCTTCCGACCACTACTACTTTCTTTCCTGTGCAGTCAATACCATAATGATCCAGTACCTTCATACATGCACTTGGTGTGCATGGCGCATATCCCATGTCTTTTCCCATGAACACTCCGGCCATGGAAAGATCTGTGATTCCGTCTACATCTTTTTCTACCGCCAGTGCATTGACGATCTTATCTTCATTCAGATGCTTTGGAAGCGGCCTGAACAAAAGAACTCCGTGGATGCCTTTATTGTTATTCACCTGATCAATCGTCTTTAATACTTCTTCTTCATCTGTATCTGCCGGAAGAAGGAATTTCTTATATGCTACGCCAAGCGTCTCACAACGTTTTGTTGCGCCTCTTTCATACGCGATATCATCTTCCCTTTCACCGATACGGATAATTCCAAGTGTCGGTGTAATATCCTGTGCTTTTAATTTTTCTACTTTTGCTTTGATTTCTTCATTAATAGAAGCATTTACTTCTTTTCCTAATAGTAATTTTGCCATTTTTGTCCTTCTGCTTTCTTTTTTATCTCTTCTCCAACCGGTTCCGTACTTATTATTTGTTCCGGTTATTTATTCCAGTTTGTCTGCCTGCATCCTGCTGATTCTTACATTCTCTTTACCGGATGTGGCTGTTTACTTCCGCAAATATCCGGTCTGCTTTCGCTTCGTATTCTTCCCGCAGGGAATCTGCCAGATGATTGAGCTCTTCTGCTCTTTTTCTGTCTTTCATTGATTTCGTATTAATATATACATTCAGCGAAGCTCCCTGCATTGCGGATTTTAAAAGCGTTGCTCCGACCCCCGCATCGCTTAATGCGATCCTGCTTCCTTTCGCAGCAAATACTTCTACCAGGTCAATTCCTCTGGCACAGGTCTTCATGATCTCAATTGGGACACCACAGGCTGTATCCAGTGCTTTTTCCATAATTTCTTCTTTTTTTGCAATTTCTTCCGGTGTAGATTTCGGAAGTCCGTATGCCTTGCTTAGAGGCTCAAATGCTTCCGCATCTTTATCCATCAGTTCTAAGAATTCTTTTGCAATCTCGTCTGCCTGCCTCTTGCATTCGATGATCTCTTCTTCTACATCCGCATATGTTTTCTTTCCTACGGTCAGGCTTCCTACCATGTTACCAAGTGCGATTCCGATGGCTCCGGCTAATGCCGATGCTCCGCCGCCTCCCGGAACGGCTGCTTTGCTCGCAAGAACATTTATAAAATCCTCACAGGTCTGGGATTTAAAGTTTTTATTTGAATTTTCCATGTTGTACCTCATTTCTTAAAATCATGGGTACATTATACACTGCGAACTCTTTTACTGCAATACACTAAATTATCTCATCTTTTTTATCAAGAATTGCTCCGCCTGCGCTGCATGCCGGACAGATACAATATTTGCCGCCATTTGCTTTGGATGCCTTTCCGGCTTCTGCCATAGATTTTGCCTGCTCTGCTCCGAATACTTCTGCTCCCTTTTCAGATGAAGCAAAACTGATCAATGCATCAATTGGAAGTACATCCTCGGATAATTCCTGAAGATAAGCTTCTGTTACAGCTTTTTCCTCTGCAGTTCCTTCTGCTGCCAGCCATTTTTCTGCCATCTCTTTTAATTCCGGACAGCAGGATCCTGCAGCCAAGATTTCTTTGGTCTTCTCTTCCACGAATTTTTTTGTGCTTTCTGTCATAATGTAATCCTCCTTCGGTTCGTTTATTTTTACTTTCATTATACTCCATTTTCAGAAACTTGACGTAATTATCTTTCGAGCTCACGTCATAATATATACCACCTGCCGCCTTGCAGCCGGCAGTCTTCTTTGAACAAATAAAAAATCCCTAAAGCAGAAGTCTGTCTTTCTCCTGCTTTAAGGATCTCATACCTATCACATCGCCAATACAATCCTTGTCTTATATTCGCGATTTATATTCCAAGAACAATCTTGAGCAGCAACAGTGCCAATACCAGCAGAATAATCGGCTTAATAACCTTCACGCCATTCTTCACAACCATGTGCGCACCAAGATAATGTCCTGCTATACTGAATACAGATGCCGAAAGTCCCAGCACCCACAGAATCTTTCCTGCCAGAATAAATGTGATCAGTGCTGATATATTCGATGTCAGATTGACAACTTTTACATTTCCTGTTGCCTTCTCCATATCAAGCTTTCCTAATTTGGTAAATGCAAGCAGTAAAAATGTCCCGGTTCCCGGTCCGTAAAATCCGTCATATATACCAATCACAAATGAACATGCCGCCATGATCAGATATTGTTTCTTTCTGGTAAATCCTTCCGGAATCACCGGTTTCAGATCTTTATCCCGTAATACACAGAATGCAACAACGGGCAGAACAAATACCAGTACTGTCTTTAAAACTTTATCACTGATGATCAGTGCCAGATTCGCTCCGGCAATCGAACCGACGAATGCACAGGCTACCGTTCCCGGAACCAGGAACAAATCGACACATTTACTCTTCACCAGATGCCATGTTGACACCGCAGTTCCCGTTGCTGATGATAATTTATTCGTCGCAATCGCATTATGTACCGGAATTCCTGCAAACATGTAGGCCGGCAATGAGATCAGACCGCCGCCACCGGCAATCGCATCTACAAATCCGGCCAGAAATACCAGCGGGCATACGATAAGAAATTCATGTAAATTCATATGTTTCTCTCCTTCATACTCTCAAATCCATAAATTAATCTACCGCATCCATATATTCGTGTCAAGTTTTCGAACTGCAATTTCGTAATCTGTTTTCGCGCCATAATTTCGTAATCTGTTTTCGGACCTCAATTTCGCAATCTGTTTTTTAAGTTCCGTTTTTTTCAATCTTCCTTCTAATATCTTTAATATCGTTTATCTTTCACCGGCTTATACTGCACTTCTGCTTCCGTTCACATTTTTCACCAGATTCAGCACGGTATCAATCACATACTCCTCACCCAGTGACGTATCAATACACATCTGATAGTTTCCGGACATTCCCCATACTCTTCTTGTATAGTATCTGTAATTATCTGCACGTCTTCTGTCCGTCTGTTCAATCTTATGTTTTGCTGCTTTTTCATCCAATCCGTCACGTTTCATGACCGTCCGGATTCTGGTCTTAAGCGGTGCACTTAAGAATATGCTGACACAATCCGGGTTGTCTTTTAAAATAGCGTCCGCACATCTTCCGACAATAACACAATTTCCTTTTTCAGCTGCTAACCTTATGACTTCTGCCTCAGCCTCAAAGATCTTATCCTTCGGCGGCTCGTATTCATCGGAATAAGCATACATCTCATGAACCAGATCATACAGCAGGCTGTTCGTCATATTTTCCTCTCTTTTCGAAATGTATTCCGGCGTATATCCGGTCGAACCTGCCGCAAGCTGAATAATCTCCTTATCATAAAAGTCACAATTTAGTTTCTCTGCAAGTTTTGCTCCCAGATCTCGTCCGCCGCTTCCATACTGACGTCCGATTGCAATGCAGAAATGTTTTTTTACATCTCCGGCTTCTTCAACAGCGCGGATATTCTCTGCTGCTTCATCTCTACCGGCTGCTTCATCTCTACCTTCTGCTGCGCCTTCCTCCTGATTCCCTGAAATATCAGAACCAGCCCCTGTCTCCGGCACGCTGCCGAATAATTTCTCCGGCATAAAGCTTAAGTAACGTCCAATTGTTCTGGCAATGAATCCAACCAGAAGTGCCGCAACAACCGTTCCTTCTCTCACTCCGTCCAGTCTTCCTGCCAGAACAAATGACATAACTGCTGCAATCACTGCCATGCTGACATCAAAGCAGATCTTCGTCACACCAAATTCGGTCTTCCAGCGGAATACCACTGCACGTACAAAAGACTCTCCAGGTAACATAACAACATCTGCCAGTACTTCCATGTATACTCCGACACCCAGGATCAGACAGCCGATCAGAAGATCAACGACTTTCACCGGATACGCCTCCGGATTTACAAATCCTAATAAGATCATACAAAAATCAATAAAATATCCAAAGATCAGTGACACCGGAATCTGGAGCAGATGTTCCACTTTAAAATTCTTTCCAAGCAGAATCAACTGTAACACGATCAGTAAAATACTGAAAAAGATTGTAAAGTTTCCTAAGGTAAATGGATAATTCAGACTCAGCACATATGGAATCGATGAGATCGGCGATGTTCCAAGATTCGCCTTAGTGATCAGTGCAACTCCAAGTGAATTTACAAAAAGACCAATTAAAAAGATGATATATCTTTTTACGATGTAATTATTTTGTTTCTTTTTACTCAATTTCCTATACTCCTTTCTTATAACAACTTCTATTATCCTAACATTTTCTTCCAAAACATGTCAATACAGACATGTTTTTACTAATATATTTTTAATCTACACCTCTTTGAACTCTTGCCTGATTATGCCATACTCAACAAAGAGCTGCACCTCTTAGCCAGGCGGATATTTGCAATCTGCTTCGCTGCCTGATTTAGTTAAAATATAAAATGCACTTGAAATTTATCTCAAAATAATACAGAAAGGATCTTTTATGGAAACATTAAAATACGCCATCCTCGGATTACTGATGAAAAAAGATATGACCGGCTACGAACTGACCAAAGAATTCAATTCCGCTCTGTTCGAATTCTGGAATGCCAGCCACAGCCAGATCTATCCAAAATTGAAATCACTGACAAAGGAAGGTCTGATTGAGTATCATATAGAAATTACCGGAACTGTACTGGAAAAGAAAGTATACACGATCACAGACGCCGGAAAAGAAGCATTCAAAAAATGGGAAGAGACGCTTTATCCAATGCCTTCTCTTCCCAAAGATGAATTCCGTTTACAGCTTTTCTTTTCCCACCTTGCTTCTCCAGATTTTCGCATACAATTATTGCAGGATCAGCTGAACCAGCATCTCGACCGTCTGGACTATCTGAAAGAAGATATGGAAAAGTTTACAGAGATTCCTCCAACGGACGAGGAACTGTTTACAGACTATCTGGTTTTAAGCGGCGGCATTGCCCGAGAAGAAGCTATGTGTAACTGGCGGAAGGAATGTATCCGGTTATGTAAAAACAGATCGTAAGGACCTTATCTCTTCCTTACGATCTGTTTTTTTCTATACCTGATATTTCTATCTACATTGTAAATTCTACTTCAATATCCTTATTCCCCGGAATCCGGTACTGTTCTTCCACATCGGATCCCCAGCTGTCGATTCCTCCAACACCACGGACCGCACCATAGATACAAAGTACCGTTCTTCTTGCTGGCGGCAGTTCTTCCTGATGTGTTGCATTTTCCAGTTCTTCCGAAGTATACGGAAGGCAGGAGAATGCAAATTTTGAATGACTGATCTCGCTTCCCGCATGGAATGTCAGCTCACTCTGTTCCATGTGGCGGTTCCGGTTGTCCATGACGGTACTTCTTTTTACCGTCACCCATTCCGTATCCATATGCATTCCACATTCCTGCGGTACCAGATACGGTGTAACCGGAAGTCCGTCTACCTCATAGATTCCCTGAATTCCCCCAGCCTTTCTGTCCGGATAAGTCTCCCCGGATAACCCTTCATAGACAAAGCCGTCAGCCATGGATGGCATGACAAAGCGCATGCCAAATGCCGGAAGTTCCGGAAGACCTTCTTTTCCATAATAGTGCGCCCTCACTCTGACACTTCCGTCCGTCAGAACGAGATATGACACCTTTACCTGTGTTGCAGGAGTGGTAAGTGTCTCATAGGTAAATATCACTTCGATACGTTCCGCCGTCTCTTTATCGGAATAACGATTGTTTTCCGGAGCGATTGGTCTTTCAATCTTCGTTCCGTCTACCCGTACCTGGATATCCACACATTTCTGGAACATATCGGCAGTTAACCACATTCCTGCACGGAATGGGAATCCATTTCCACGGTCATTGTCTGTTGTTGCCCTCCAGAATGTCGGCTTCGGAGTGCGGTACAGCCATTCCTTTCCATGCTTTACCATGGATTCCAGTCCTCCTGTCTGATAGGAAAAGATCAGATGAAAGTCTTCTCCGTGTACTCCTATCGTCACATCTCCGTAAACAATCCTTAATTTTCCTCTATCTGCGTAATCCATAGTAATGTCTCACCTCCTGCATTGCCGGTTTTTCCGTTCTGTCTGCAAATAGAATTCCATTTCCGGAAAATTCATAATCTGACGGTCTGTCATCAAAATCACCGCCATAACGCAATACATCACGCCCAGTCACTTCATCCTCTACCAGAAGCGCCTGATCAATATAATCCCAGATAAATCCTCCCTGATAGTTCTCGTACTGATCCAGTAATCTCATATAAGATTCCATTCCGCCCAGGGAATTTCCCATATCATGCATATATTCACACAGGATAAACGGCTTCTTCGGATTATTCTCCAGATATTCTTTTACGTTCTCCGGTGATGTGTACATCTGGCTTTCCATATCCGAAATCACATCTTCATAGGAACGGTTGTGGAATACACCTTCATAATGTACCAGTCTGTCCGGATCTTTTTCCTTATAATAACGATTCATCTCTCTTAATACATCACCGGCATAAGATTCATTTCCCAGAGACCAGAATAATACAGACGGATGATTCTTAAATGTCTCAAAGTTTGACACCGCACGGTCCAGAGTACATGCTTTCCAGAAGGTCATACTTCCCGGGACATTCCATGACGGCTCTACAGCTCCCATCTTCTGCCATGATCCATGTGTCTCCAGATTCGTCTCCGCCATCAGATAGATTCCCGCCTGATCACACCGGTAATACCAGGATATATGATCCGGATAATGACAGGTTCTGACTGCATTGATATGGTTCCTACGGATGCATTCAATATCCCACTTCTCATCCGCTTCCGTAATACATCTTCCACTCTTCGCATTCCATTCATGACGGTTTACACCATTGATGATCAGACGTTTACCATTCAGCAGCATCTTCCCATCTTTCAATTCAATCTTCCGAAATCCGATCGGATAAGGTACAACCTCTACCGTCTCACCTTTTTCATTCTGAACCTCTATCAAAAGCTCATACAAATATGGATCATCATTGCTCCATGCATGTACCGGTTCTTTTAACTCATACCGGAAATGTATTGCATTATTCACTGATCCTTCTACCGGAAGATTTGTCTGGATCGCCGGATTATTCAGATCCTCCGTCTCATCCAGAACGACAGTCTTTTTCTCGCCGTTATCATCTTTTAATGAAACTTTTAATTTTCCCTGGATATTATTTTCTTTCTTTTTCTGTGACAAACGGATATCCAGTTCTAATTCAGCCTTTCCATCTTCCAGATAATACTTTGGACGCACCCACAGATCTTCTATATGAATTGCCGGAATCCCGTACAGATTCACGTCTCTGAAAATTCCAAAGAACCGGAAGAAATCCTGATCCTCCAGAAACGCAGCCGTACTTCTCTTATGTACTTCTACTGCCAACAGGTTATCCTTCTCTTTTACATATGGTGTGATATCAAACTCTGACACCGTAAAACTGTCTTCTGCATAGCCGACAAATTCTCCGTTCACCCACACATAAAATGCCTGTTCTACACCTTCAAAGCTTAATACGATCCGTTTTCCCCTTAATCCTTCCTGCAGATCAAACTTACGGATATAAGAACCTACCGGATTATACTCTGCCTGACTGAACATACCTTTTCCTTTTTCTTTTCCAAATCCTGCCGGTCTTCTGTAGTAATGTCCTTCCCACGGATACATGGTATTGATGTAATGGATCTTATCATATCCCGCCAGTTCAATATGCTGCGGAACCTTCATTTCATCAAAACTTCTGCAGTTAAACCATTCCTGATAAAAATCAGCCGGACGCTCCAGTGCATTCTCCGAATAGTGGAACTTCCAGATTCCATTTAACGATTGCTTTAATCGCTGTTCTTTCTTATCATAATCTTCTTTATTCTCATAAAATTTATGATCACTGTGTGCATCCAGACGATTCACGCGGAATATCTGCGGATCGTCTAACCATCTGATGTCTGCTTTCATTTGTCTCTTGCACCTCCATTTTTCTCTTTGTCAATTATCAGTAAACCTGTATGTCCGGTCTCCATATCTGATCCTTTTTTGCCGGTCAGATGTTAATAACCAAGAGCCTCTTTCCGGTCCATCCAGAAATGAATCCCCGTCGTGGAATCCATCCATCTGTCCTCATTAAAATCTTTGACTTCAACCCATTGTCCTTTTTTGTATACAAAATTCTCATCGACCAGTGACCATGCCTCTTCAAATTCTTCCGTCTCATCAAAGCTTTTTATCGAAAGCACTTTGGCCTTACTGCACCGGCAGGATGGAAGCGTTGCCGAAGTCCGTTTTGCATCCGCCGGAATCAGAAGCTGTACCACTCTGTCATTCACGCATTTCTTATATCCGAGAATCGGTCCGGTCTCAGGACAATGCATACGGAACCACTGAGTTGTATCATCCGACCGGATGCCGTCTAACTTTGCATGTTCCAGCACCGCTCCATATAGGTTCGCTCCTTTGATATTGCATTCCCGCATATCACATTCCCGGAATGCTGCCGTCTTCATATTGGCATTCTGAAAATTCGCACCATGCAGGGAATTGCCATCAAACAGTGCATTTTCTACACTACAGTTTTCAAAATTCACATCTTCCAGATTCACATTTTGAAAGGAACTCAATGTGAAATCTATATTGTGCAGATCCATTCCTCTCAGATCCATATCCTTGAATTCACATTCCCGGAACTTCGGGCATTCTCCGGTATCTCTTAATTTCAAAGCCTCCAGAAGTGCCTCTTTCTTTATCTCTTTCATAGAATTACACCCCTTCACTCCCTGTATTATCTATACAATTTGCTTTTTTTACTGATAGTTTTATTATACCGCAATTCTTAACAAAAGAAATCCCCAAAATACCATATGGCACGGTATTTTGAGGATTTTGTTTTCACCATTTCAAATAAACGATGCTGCTTTTTCAACTGTTTGTATATTCTTATTTCAGGAAGTCTTCATCGTCAAAATAGTTGATTCTCATGGCAGCCTTTACATCGTTCAATGTCTCTGCTGCTTTTGCCTCAGCTACTCTGCTTCCTTCTTTCAGGATCTCGAATACTTCCGGAAGCTTCTGCTCCCACTCTTTTCTTCTTGCACGGATCGGTGCAAGCTCTGCCTGAAGTACCTTGTTCAGGAACTTCTTCACTTTGACATCACCCAGACCTCCACGCTGATAGTGTGCCTTTAACTCGTCCAGATTCTTGTATTCCGGCCAGAATTCTTCGAAATATTCATCCTTGCAGAATGCATCCAGATAGATGAATACCGGATTGCCTTCTACCTGTCCCGGATCTTCCACACGAAGGTGGTTCGGATCTGTGAACATAGACATAACTTTCTTCTTCACAACATCTTCTTCGTCAGAAAGATAGATACAGTTGCCAAGTGATTTACTCATCTTTGCTTTTCCGTCAATTCCCGGAAGTCTTAAGCAGGACTTATTAGATGGAAGTACGATCTCAGGCTCTGTCAGAGTCTCACCGTATACACTGTTGAACTTGTGTACGATCTCTTTACACTGCTCGATCATCGGCATCTGGTCTTCTCCAACCGGAACTGTTGTTGCACGGAATGCAGTAATATCTGCAGCCTGGCTGATTGGATAACAGAAGAAACCTACCGGAATGCTTGCTTCAAAGTTTCTCTGTTGGATCTCAGCTTTTACCGTAGGGTTTCTCTGTACTCTGGATACGGTAACCAGGTTCATATAATAGAATGTTAATTCTGTAAGCTCCGGAACCATGGACTGGATGAAAATGTGACATTTCTCCGGATCGATTCCACAAGCCAGATAATCCAGTGCTACGTTCATGATATTCTGACGTACTTTTTCCGGATGTTCGGCGTTGTCTGTCAGCGCCTGTGCATCTGCGATCATGATATAGATCTCGTCATATTCTCCTGAATTCTGTAATTTTACACGTTCCTTTAATGAACCTACATAGTGACCAACATGAAGACGTCCTGTCGGACGGTCACCTGTTAAAATAATCTTGCTCATCTTACTTATCTCCTTAGCATGTATTTCAATAACCTGTATGGGTATACAAATTCATTGTCTCTAATTATTTTATTATAATTCTTTCTAAAGTAAGCGTCAATACAGAAAACAAAATGCACCATCTTACCCACATAGATTCTCTTCTGAATTCCTTTGGTAAAATGATGCATGATTCTATAAATTTATATTTACAAATTATGCTGCTCCTCTGCTTCCATTTTTACATGCAGCTTCAAATTCTTTTAATTTTCTCTTTGCTTCATTGCTAAGATTCTTTGGTACATCTATCTGAACAGTCACATACTGATCTCCATATCTTCCTGTATCCCTCATAGATACGATTCCTTTTCCTTTTAACCTTATCTTAGTTCCGGACTGTGTTCCCGGATTGATCTTGCAGACGACTCTTCCGGTAAGTGTCTCTACAACCGCTTCGCCGCCTAATACTGCCGTGGTAAACGGAATCGTGACGGTGGAATATACATCCATATCTTTTCGTTCAAATCCCGGGCGTTTGCCGACTCTGACTTTTAATAACAGATCTCCGGCTTTACCTCCGGACAATCCCGGCATTCCCTTGCCTCTTAAGCGGATGCTTTTTCCGTCGCTGATACCTGCCGGAATGTGCACTTTCAATGATTTTCCGGCCGCATTGCTTCCCTGCGCGTCTGACAACCGGATGACTTTATCTCCTCCGAATGCAGCCTCGTCAAATGTTACGTCTATTTCAGCAGTCACATCAGAACCATCCTGCCGGAAACTTCCGCCTCCGCCGAATCCATGACTTCCGAAATCATTTCCGAAGCCGCTGCTTCTGTAACCGCCGCTTCCATAACTGCCACCGGATGTATGCGTTCTTCCTGATCCGGCATTTCCAAAACCGCCGAATCCATGAAAACTGCTTCCGGTTCCTTCCGAGAATCCGCCGCCGAATATATTCTTCAGGATGTCATCCATATCGCCGCCTTCAAAATGATATTCATGAAAGCTTCCGTTTGGTCCTGTATAACTATAGGTGCCGCCTCCCGGCCCGTTTCCATAACCATAGGCTCCGCTGCCTCCGGCTCCGGCACTGCCGTCAAAAGCAGCATGACCGAACTGGTCATATAATTTCTTTTTCTCCGGATCACTCAGCACATTATAGGCTTCCGTTGCTTCCTTGAACTTCTCTTCCGCCTGTGCATTTCCGGCATTGGTATCCGGGTGGTATTTCTTGGCCAGTTTTCGATATGCTCTTTTGATCGTACTCTTGTCTGCACTCCTGCTGATTCCAAGAACATCATAATAATCTCTTTTTGCCGCCATTGTTCTCCCTCCCGTCATTTATTTTATCTTATTTCTTCTTATTAGCATCTATGTGAACAGGACTTCGCAGAATATGTGAATTTCTTACGTTATCCTGATTATTTTCTGTTTTGTATATTTTATATATAGGAATGTATCACATCTGATTAATCAATGTTCTTTTTGTCTTCCTATTATTCTTCGTACACTTTTTTATTTCTTTTATCCTTTATATACATCTTTTCTATATATATCTTTATGATATTGTACCCCACAGGCTTAATACCTGTGGGGTACGTTTACTGTTTTGTCGTACAGGCTATGCTGTTACTTATCGTTTTTACAACCGCCTGGCATTTACAGTCTGTCATTAACCTTCAATTGAAATGTAATGTTTCTTCTCTTCTACCGGTTTTGCTTCCTCTTTCGGAACACTGAAGGAAAGGATTCCGCTTTCATATTTCGGATGTACATCCTCTACCGTTACATGTTTTCCTACATAGAAGCTTCTGCTCATGTTGCCTGCGTAACGCTCTTTTCTGATGTAGTTACCTTTCTTGTCTTCCTCATCTTTGTCCAGTCCTTTGGCTGCACTGACGGTAAGTACACCGTCTTTCAGTTCCATCTGGATCTCATCTTTCTTGAATCCAGGCAGGTCAATGTCGATCTCGTATGCATTCTCTGTCTCTTTGACATCTGTCTTCATCAGGTTCTTAGCGTGTTTTCCGTACAGTTCTTTGTCAACATTCGGGAATGTTGGGAATGAAAAATCGTTCATAAAGTCATCAAATAAGTTTTCTCCAAAAATACTAGGCATCATCATAAGTCATATCTCCTTCCAAATGATAAAAAATTTATAATTAGCACGATCGGAGAATTCCGAGGTGTTGTTTGCTGGAACTTCAGGATTCCGGATGTTTGAATCTTGTATGAATCGCCATGCGTTCGAAGGAAGCTGCCAGTGGCAGGTTCTGTAGATGCTGTCTGCTTCATATCTTTGATTCTTTATCTCTCTTCCTTTGTTCTATCTGTACTATAGCACGCATTGTTAGCACTGTCAAGCATTGAGTGCTAATTTTTTGAGATTTTTTTGCAAACCTTGATTTTACGGGGTTTGCAACACTTTTTCTTCCTTATAATCATCACTTTTTCTTGATTTGACACCATTTTGACACCAATTTTTTATTTTGGGTGTCAGCTTCCACGACGAGCAGGTCACGGAACAGCTCATAATCAACGGGTAAACAAAAAAGCTCATCAGCAATCTTTTCTGAACATTCAAGACTGCTGATAAGCTAGTTACAACCACCAGTTCAACTGGTGGTTTATTATTAGCCCTCCTAAGGGCTATTGTTACTGCTCGCCCTAAAGGGCGGATATCGCAAGCACTCTTACTG
>JBNMJT010000019.1:0-25018 GCA_050873945.1 Dorea sp. | reverse complement strand
GAGTATATGCTTCTATCATGGGAGCAAAAGCCGTAGATCTTCTGCTTGAAGGCAAGACAAACCGTGTTGTAGGTTACAAACATGGCGAGTATGTAGATTTCGATATTGATGAAGCACTCGGAATGACAAAGAAGATTCCGGCTTATCAGTATGAGATTGCTAAACAGCTGGCTCTGTAATCAGGATCGGAATAAAGAAAGAATAAAAAAGTTATCTGCTTTCGGGCAGGTAACTTTTTTTATACCAAAGTATGCAAGAGAAGCTGCCACCTACAGGAACTGTCATCGGCAGTTCCTTACGGATGCTTTGGCAAGTGGCAGGTTCCCGGTAGATCAAAGTATGCAAGAGACGTTTCGACATAAAATCTCTTGAAAATGCACGTCCAAGACGGTACAATAATAAAATACGGTGGAGTATTTATAAAAGGAGATTTAATATCGTGGAAAATAAAGACAGGAACACTGCAGCAATCGGTGTATTTGATTCAGGCGTCGGCGGCTTAACCGTCACAAGAGAGATCATGCGTCAGCTGCCGAATGAAAATGTAGTATATTTTGGGGATACCGCAAGAGTTCCATACGGAAGTAAGTCGAAGAATAACATCATCCGTTTTTCCAGACAGGTCATCCGTTTTTTAAAGACAAAGAATGTAAAGGCGATCGTGATCGCATGTAATACGGCCAGTGCACTGGCACTTGATACAGTACAGGAAGAGTTCGACATTCCGATCATCGGAGTGATCGTGCCGGGAGCAAGAGCCGCTGTAAGAGAGACTATGAACGGTCAGATCGGTGTGCTTGGTACGGAGGCAACGATCAAGAGTGAGACTTATACCAAAGAGATCCGGAAACTTATGCCGGAGGCGGAAGTCATCGGAAAACCATGTCCGTTGTTTGTACCACTGGTAGAAGAGGGGTTTGCAAAGCATAAGATCACAGAAGAAGTGATCGATATCTATCTGTCAGATATGAGAAAGTCAGAGATCGATACACTGATCCTGGGATGTACGCACTATCCACTTCTCAGATCAAGGATCATGGCGTATTTTGGAGAAAAAGTACATATTGTAAATCCGGCGTACGAGACGGCGATGGATCTGAAGAAGATACTGGAAGAACAGAAGATTGCCAATACATCAGGAGAACCGGCAACATATGACTTCTACGTCAGTGATGCGGCAGAGAAGTTTAAGAAATTCGCCAATTCGATCCTGCCGTACGATGTAGATAAGACACAGGCAATTGATATTGAAGATTATTAGGAGAATATATGACAAAAGACGTATTATTAAGTATATCCGGTCTGCATCAGGATGTGACCGGGATTGAGGCACAGGGCGACGAGCCGGGAAGTGAACCGATCGAAGTGATCGCACCTGCGAGTTATTATGAGAAAAATGGAAAACATTATGTAATCTATGATGAACTGGTGGAAGGAATTCCGGGAACCATCAAGAACAAGGTCAGAATTATGGATGACCAGAAGGTTGAAATCATCAAAAGTGGTATCACGAATACACATATGGTATTCGAGAAAGACAAGATCAATATGACACAGTATGAGACACCATACGGAGAGATGATGATCGGAGTCTTTACCAAAGATATCCAGTTCGAGGAGCAGGATGAAAAGATCACGGTGCATGTGAATTATGCACTGGACATTAACGGAGATCCTGTTGCCGACTGCAATATAGACATAAAAATAACAGCACTGGAACGATAAGTTCCAATGCTGTTTTTCACTTTTTAAGTACGCTTATTTGTTTCTTAATCTTGCAAAGAATCCTTTTTTCTTCTCAGGTACGTCCAGAGGACCTCTTACACCTTTGACAGCTGTGATATAAATACCACTGATCGTAGCTTTTACTTCCTTCTTAACAGGAATCAAAGGATAAACCTGTGCGTCACACATAAGTGTCATGATCTTAGGTCCGACTTTGGCTTTTACTACCGGTACTTTTGAACGGCGAAGATACTTCGGTGTGTTCTCGATTACGATATCCGGTAAACCGGCTTCTTTTAATTTCATACGACCTTTATCGATAACCAGGATGGAAACAGTCTGTGCAACTGCATCAAGCTGTGCCTGCTGATCTGCCTGTCTCTTCTCTGCTTTCTTACCAATAAAATATAATGCAACACATGCAACGATCAAAATCACAAGGATTACCAATAATACAATTGTAAATGTCTTCACAATGAACCTCCTATTTTCTATATTCCATAACAAGTATTCTAACATTGTTTCGTTAGGAGTGCAAGAAGTATACAGGAAAAGTAGATGATTTCAAAACGAAAATTTTGATAAAAGAGTGAAATATATGTGAAAATGCTATGAAAGTTTTTCCAAATGTGATATAACAGAGTGGTATGCGTGAGCGTATACCAAGAAATCAGATGGGATTTTGATGCCCACCTTAAAATGAATAATAAAATGAGGTGCACTATGAAAAAGAAAGTGGCAATGTTATTAACAGGTGTTATGGCAGTCTCTCTTATGATGACCGGTTGCCAGTCTACCAAAGGCCTGGAAACAGATGATATTAAGATTACTGTTTACAAAGGCGTTGAAGTAGATAAGGTTGACAAACCAAGTGAAGTAACGGATGATGATGTGAATACACAGATTCAGTCAGTACTGGATGAAAATGCAACAACAGAAGAAGTAACAGACCGTGCAGTAAAAAAAGGTGATACAGCAACGATCGATTTCGTTGGAAAGATGAACGGAGAAGCATTTGACGGCGGATCTTCTACGAATTATCCACTGGAGATTGGTTCGAATTCATTTATCGATGGATTTGAAGACAGTATCATCGGACACAATATCGGTGATACATTTGACTGGAACGGAAAGTTCCCGGAGAACTATGGAAGCTCTGATCTGGCAGGAAAAGATGTAACATTTACAATCACTGTAAAATCTATTTCCAAAAAGAAGACACCGAAGCTTACAGACAAGTTCGTAAAGAAAGTGTCAAAGAAATCCAAGACTGTAAAAGAGTACAAAGAAGAAGTGAAGAAGTCTCTTGAAGAAGATAACGAGAAGACATATAACGATACTTTACAGCAGGAAGCATGGCAGAAAGTTCTTGACAATACAAAAGTTAAGAAATATCCAAAGAAAGATGTAAAGAAGATTGAAGATTCCCTGATCTCCCAGTACAAATCTGTAGCAGAAGCTTACAGTATGTCATATGAAGATCTGATAGAACAGCAGATGGGAACAACGGTTGAGAAGTTTGAAAAGCAGGTGACAAAAGCTGCAAAATCCAGCGTAAAACAGACACTGGTAACAAAAGCAATTGCAGATAAAGAGAATATTAAGTTAGATGATGCAACATACAAGACAGAGCTTAAGAAGATTGCAGATGCATATGGTTATGACAGCGTAAAAGCTCTGAAGAAAGCCGCATCCAAGTCAGATCTGAAAGAGATCGCACTGAATGATCTTGTAAAAGAATGGCTGGCTAACCAGTGCATTCAGGTTGAGTCAAGCTCAAGCAGTTCATCAAGTTCAAGCAGTTCATCAAGCTCAAGCAGTTCATCAAGTTCAGACAGTTCAAGTTCAGGCAACTAAGCAGGATGAAGAATCTGTCCGGGTTTAATGAATGAAGACGGACTGAATTGGAATCAAAAGAAAATACAGAGAATTTGCCACTGGTAACTTCTCTTGCATATTTGGACATATAAAAACTCCCTCAGAATTTCTGTTATAACAGAAGAACTGGGGGAGTTTTTTTGCATTGATCATTCGGAAGAGTATGTATTATACGGAAAGATTTCTTTCCACTCACCGGGACGCAGCGATTCATCAAGTACAATATTTCCGATGGAAATGCGTTTTAATTCAATCACACAGCAGTGGACAGATTTCATCATGCGCCGGATCTGACGTTTCTTCCCTTCGGAAATGGTAATTATCCCATAGGTAACAGGGTGCTCAGGACGGTTTTTGTGGATATCTTTCTGGATCTCCACAGGTAATGTGGAAAGAATATCGGACATTACCGCATGTCCTGTTACGGTAATGTCAGCCGGGGCGGTCGGGGTATCGGCGCCTTTCAGAATGACACCTGTTTCCAGCTTGTGTACCAGTTCCGGTGTCAGATCGCCGAGAAGGGTGAATTCATAAGTTTTCTCTTTGTGATAGGAAGGATGAGTGAGCTTCTGGTTGAAGATACCGTCATCCGTGATCAGGAGAAGTCCGGTCGTCTCGCGGTCAAGGCGTCCGACCGGAGAAAGCCTGTCGTTATGTAATTCTTCAAAATAGTCCATAACCGTCGGATAGCGGTCATCGCGTCTGGCAGTGACACAGCCGAAAGGTTTGTGGAACATGTAGTAGTGAGGCATTGTTGTGACTCCTTTATTGATTCTTTTCAGAGTTGTTCCGGGGAAAATCTCTGTGTAAAGCATGTTACTGTTCACACGTTGTGCAAACAGTAACTAAAGCATACCACAGAAAATGGAATAAATGACTGCTTATTGACAAAAATTATTAATTATGGTATCTTCTTTTAGATGATAAATGACCGATGAGGGAGTAACAGGCGTATAACGCAACAAGTCAACATACTGATCGACGGATCTGGCTTGTTTTAATTTGTGAGACTCATGTGTAGCTGTAAGATCTATGCGTGGACTCTCTCTATCTATAAGAAAGTATGGACCAGGTATGGCAGACAGCTGTTATATCTGGTTTTTTGTCGCCATGTATTTGAAATTAATTTTGGAGGAAATGATAATGGATTGGAATTTTTTGTTCTTTATGAACAGTGCTTTGCTTGGAGTAGGACTGGCAATGGATGCATTTTCAGTTTCACTGGCAAATGGAATGAATGAAAAGCATATGAAGAAATCAAGAATGGCTTATATCGCAGGGGTATACGGATTCTTCCAGTTTCTGATGCCTATGGTAGGGTGGATCTGTGTGCATACGATCGTGCAGGTATTCGGACAGTTTCAGAAATTCATTCCGTGGATCGCATTGATCCTGCTTCTGTATATCGGGGGAAGCATGATCAAAGAATCTATGCAGAGTGAAGAGGAGAATGAAGAAGTGAAAAAACTAAGCTTCGCAGTGCTCATGATGCAGGGAATCGCAACATCGATTGATGCGTTGTCGGTAGGATTCACAATTGCCGAGTATGGTCTGGTTATGGCTGTAGTCTGTTCATTGATCGTGGCAGTGGTGACATTCGTGATATGTGAGACTGGATTGTATCTTGGTAAGACTCTGGGAACAAAGCTGTCAGGAAAGGCAGACGTTCTGGGTGGTGTGATCCTGATCGGAATTGGAATTGAGATATTTGTAAAAGGTGTGTTTTTCTAGGCGGCTGCCGGGGACAGAGGAAAGTATCATGATCTGTCCCCGGTATTTTTATCTTTATTTTAATTTTTGTTTTAATTTATCTTTTTCTTTGTTCAAGAGTTCAATGTTCAGATTATTCTCGCTGGCCGTTTTGTCCACCCAGAGATTCAGAGAATCAATTGCCAGAGAGACGTCATCTAATTTCTTACTGATAAAAGCAAAATCTTTGATCTCGTCATCGCTGATCTTTCCATCGCGGGCAATCTGGATCAGACGGCTGGTGAGCGGATTGATCTCATTGAGGCTGGCAATTGTCTCAAGAATGATGGTGGAAAGTTCGGACATGGCAATCTCCGGGACATAGCGGCTGCCAATCGCACATTTGTGGGAACAGTAGTAGTTGCAGAGATCCGGACGTTTATAACAGTCAGCCATCTGGATGATATCATAAGGTGTCGGCTCCTGCAGTTCATATTCTATTTTTTCAATTCTGGAATCAGATATTCCGGTCATGTTGTCGCTGGCCTTTTCGCGGGTGAGCCCCTGAGCTTCGCGGTATAATTGATAGATTGTTTTATTTTCTCTTGTGGATTGCTTTCCCATGGTGATCTCCTTTGTTTTCCTTTGTATTACGGATCTATACGTAGATGATTCTATATTTACTATAACGGAAAAGGTGAAGGTTAACAAGGTGGTTGTTCCTGGCTGGACGATAATGTATAATCAAAGTTACAGTCTGCGGACGGGAATTTTCAGTTTTGAAAATGCCGTATAATATAGTGACAGACGGGAATGCCGGAAATACGGAAAATACAGAAAGAGGTTAAGGAAAATGGCAAAATTATATTATAGATATGGAGCAATGGGGAGTTCAAAATCGGCAAATATTCTGATGGTACGTTATAACTATGAAGAGCGGGAGCAGTATGCAGTATTACTGAAACCAAAGGTGGACAACCGTGACGGAGAGCGTGTGATCCAGTCGAGAATCGGACTGTCGGCACCGGCGGGATATGTGGATGAATTTTTAGAAGAAATTGCAAGTATCTGGAAAAAAGAAGATGAGGAACATTTTTACCGTGGACAGAAGGTAGATGCAGTTCTGGTAGATGAGGCACAGTTCCTTTCGCCGGAGGAAGTGGATACGCTTTCAGATCTTGTGGATTTTTATGAACTTCCGGTTATCTGTTATGGCCTCCGGACGGACTTCATGAATCGTCTGTTCCCGGGATCGCGACGCCTGATGGAGATCGCAGATGTGATCGAGGAAGTTCCGACCGTGTGCTGGTGTGGACGGCGAGCACAGTATAATACCAGGTATGCAGATGGAAAGATCGTAAAAGAAGGAGCGCAGATCATGCTTGGTGCGAATGAGAGTTATGTGGCGCTTTGCCGGAAGCATTATAAAGAGGGGCGGTTGTTCAAGGAGGAATAAGGAAAAATCCTTAAATACACTATGTAAAACAATTAGTTTATAAGACTCATAAAAATGAATTAAAAGCAAAGTTGTATCTGTAAAGCTTGATACAGTCTGCGGCCGGTTCGATGAGCTGCGTGACCGGTTGAAGAAAATGCAGCCGCATATCTGGAGTGTAGTATAGAAGATATCCTCGTCGTTGACGGGGATTTTTCTTTTTTGTGCCATGTGTTTGAAAGAAAAAAGGCCGGATTTATTAGGAATATTGAACCAGAAGGAATAGAAAAAAACAGTATGCTGATAAAGAAAATGAATAATTTAAAGGCGTTTTTACGGTAGAAAGGAGAAGAGACTTATGGCAGAAAGAAGTGTCTTTATCAGCAAAACAGTTTATCCGTTTTTTGAGGAGGTTCATGTGAAACTTGACTGGTTTGGAGGATTTGCAATGAGCCAGAAGAGAAAATGTCAGATTGGATTACATAAGAATTTTCTTTCGATGTATCCAGATGAAAAAGTATTAGAGATTTCATCTACAAGTCTGATGTCTTTGGGAGAAAAAATGAGTGCTATGAATCTAAGTAAGCGGACGCAGTCGGGTGTTACTTCTGTAGAAAGTGCATTTCAGTCTTCCAGAATTTATAGCGATGGAGTTAAGACAGCAGGACCATTTCCGCAGTATTTATATGTATCGGGAAAAGAAGCCAAGAAAAGAGTGAAAGAATTAGCAGGAGGTATGCATTCTTATCAGTATTTATATGAAGGATTGACATTTTATGCCCCGAGACATCATATTTCTCAATTTTACGATTTTCTGTATTTAAATGCACTTCTGGAACCGGAAAATCAGACTGTGAAAACACAGCTTCTTGAAGCAGGATATACGGCATTTTCTGATCTGGCGACAAAATCATTAAATTGCCAGGCAAGGTCAGCAGCAATGTTTGTAGGGTTAGTAAAAGCCGGACTGATTGACAGGGTAAAGACTTATGATTCATATTTAAGTCTTTTTCGTACCGGAAAAGATGGAAAAGCAGTGGGACCGGAATCCTATGAAAATGTTCAGCTGTTGCAGAAAAAGGGAGTAGAACTTTTTTCTCCAATTGTACCGTGTAGATTTTCAAAAGATATTGTGGAGGAGTATTATGCGGAGAATTGTTATATGTTAACGAATAAGAAAGCGAGGGATAATTTTCTGGATTTGAAGTGCGGGTAATTAAATAAAAAGACTTAATGAATCCTGTTGGTAGAGAAAATATGAAAAAGAAATATTAGAAACTAAAGAGAACACAATGCAGACATACATCAAAATCCCCCTGCATAGATTGTAAAAAACAATTTATGCAGGGGTTATTTTTATGAAAGATTACATTGAGGAGAGGGCAGTAGAAATCGCATATTATATCATCGAACATAAAGCCACTGTGCGTCAGACCGCGAAGGAGTTTGGGGTTAGTAAGAGTACGATACATAAAGACTGCACCGACCGCCTGGAACAGATCAATCCGACTCTGGCACAGAGCGTACGCAAAGTTCTTGATGTGAACAAGCAGGAACGCCATATCCGCGGCGGACTTGCCACACGGGAAAAATATCTGCATCAGCACCGGCATGCAGGATAAAAGAGTACGAAGATAAAAAAGGCACTTATTCGTCCGGAAAAGTGCCTGTGAAAGCCAGCTTTCCAATGATAAAATATAAGTGTTTAAGGAGACCGTGAAGGGAACCTCACAAGAAAAGGGAAGGAGTGCTAAAGATGAAGAAGACGAAAACTACTTCGGTATTGGCATTTATCATTGCAGCTGTTATGGTACTTGGTCTGTGGCCGCAACAGGTGAATGCCGCCAGAAGTACAACGGCAGACAATGTAACCATAAATAACTGGCATGAGACGAATGCGTTAGATGACAGTACCAGGAATGTGGGGCGTATATGGACAGACAAATCCGTATCCACGGAAAATATTACGCTTACAAGCAGGACCAACGAATCGAATTCAGCAACAATAAAAAAAGCTCAGAATTCAGATTTTCTGGTCGGTCTTTCTGCATTATCTTCGACCGCAAAGATTACGGGAGAGATGTCGGTACCGCTTGATATTGTGCTGGTACTGGATATATCAGGAAGCATGGATGATGCCATGGGAAGAACCGACAGTACAAAAAGAATAGATGCACTCAAAGATGCAGTTGGGCAATTCATTGACAGTTCGGCAACAGCCAATGATAAAAGAACAGATGAAAATAAGCAGAGTCGTATTGCAGTTGTAAAATTTGCAAACAGACAGACAGGATTGGAAATGATACATATTCCGAGGAAAGATATAGATATAACTATACCCAGATTGTCAGTGATTTTAAAGCATATACAAGTGCCAGTGAATCTGAATTGAAGAAAAAAATAGATGATCTTAAACCTGCAGGAGCTACGCAGGCAGATAATGCCATGAATCTGACACAGAAGCTTATAAATCAGAGCAAACAGGCAGCTGAACAGAATGAAGACAGAAAAAATGTAAAAAGAGTAGTTATCTTCTTTACAGATGGAACTCCAACGACTTTCAGTAGTTTTGATCCGAATGTAGCTAATTCTGCAATCTCAACGGCAAAGACTTTAAAATCTGACACAGATATTTATACGATTGGTATATTTAGCGGCGCGGATACAGAAGAGACCGGACATACCGGAAACGGATCCTGGACCGAAACAGAAAGTGCAAATGCATTTATGCATGGCCTGTCCAGCAATTATCCGGATGCAACAACATATAAGCAGCTTGGAAGCCGGGCAAAGGATAAGAACGGGAAGAACACAGAATATTATAAAACGGCGACAGATACAGAAAAACTGAAAGATATCTTTACACAGATCGAAGAAGAAATTATCGCTTCTGTACAGTCGCCTACCCAGGTCGATCAGGGAGAGGATCCAAGTGAGTCAGGTTTTATTACCATAACAGACCAGCTTGGTGATTATATGCAGGTAGATGATATTAATACACTGGTATATGCGAATCATTTATATACATATACCGGAAAGACAGAAACTGCGGCAGATAATAAAACGATTGTAACATATGTCTTTAAGGAAGAGATTCCGGATACCAATCATGTATATCCGGAAGGAAATCTGGAAGATATTGAGATTACGGTTGAAAAGGCAAATGGAGAAGACCAGCTCAGGACAGGAGATATTGTTACGGTTAAGATTCCGGCGAATCTGATTCCACTCAGATATTATGAGGTGAAAAAAGATGGAAAAATGACCATAGACGAGACCTATCCGATGCGTCTGTTCTATGATGTAAGTCTGAAATCCGGTGTGGAAGAGAAACTGGCAAATCCTGATGCACAGTTAAAAGCATATATTGATGCGAACAGAGATGAAAATAATCAGGTTCATTTCTACAGTAACAAATATGATCAGAGTCAGGCTGGCAGTGGATCCGGCGGTGTTGGCGCATATGCACAGTTTGAACCGGCACGGACAAATGCATTCTATTATTTCCAGGAGGATTCTATACTTTATACGGATAAAGAATGCACGAAACTGGCAACTGGTGACATTGATAAAAGCGGAGCAACAATCTATTATTATCAGCGGGAATATTACGAACTGGGTGCGGATGGAAAAGCAGTCAGCAAGATCAATACCGTAACAATTCCGGGTAACAGTAATCTGCTGCTTGGCGATTATGCTAAGCAGAATACTGCCGGTGTGAATTATATTCCGGCAGGAACTCCGAGAACGACAAGTCTGTACTATTTTGCAGAGGATAAAGCAGAAGGAGCTAATAAGACAGCAACAGCTGCGAAAGCAATCAGCCCTGTATGGGAAGACAATTTCAAAGGTGAGAATGTGATTACATATCTTGGTAACAATGGCCGTCTGACGATCGGACTTCCGGATGAGCCTGTAACACTGACCGGAGATACTGCTTTTAAAGGAAGTAAAGTACTGACCGGAAGAGATATGAAATCAGGAGAAGCTTTTGAATTTACCCTGACAGCAGGAGACGACAACACCCAGACAGCGATCCAGAATGGAACTGTGAAGATTGCCGCAAATGGCGATAAGGCAGTTGCAGCAGGAGCAAAGGATGGAATTGCACAGGGATTCCAGTTTGGAGATGTAACATTTACAAAAGAAGGAACGTATACATTTAATATTCAGGAAACTGTTCCGCAGACACCGGCAGGTGGAATGACTTATGATAATCATACTGCACAGGTGACTGTTGTTGTGACACGTGATACAGAGAACATTGGAAAACTTAAAACAGCTGTGACTTACAATAATGGTACAGCATCCGATGCGGCAGATCAGGCAGTATTTGCCAATCATTATGAGAGTTCTACAGAAGCAGAAGGTGGAACCAGGGCTGAGATATCTGCAGTGAAAATCATGCAGGGACGTGACCTGAGAGAGGGAGAGTTCCGGTTTAAACTGGAGACCAGACCGACGGATGGAAGTAAGGGAAGCGTATTACAGTCAAAGCTTAACGGAGCGGATGGAACGATTGCGTTTGATCCAATTGGTTATAAGTCAGCAGATACAGCGGCCGGCGACGGCGCAGTTGTACTTGGCAAGGCTGTGGATGAAGGTTATGCCGTGAAATCTACAGATACGAATGGTAACACAGTATACACGCTCAGTTACAGAATATACGAAGATGCCGGAGAACAGACGATTCCGAATGGAGTAAGCGTAGTAACTGGTACGTATGATTTTACCGTAACGGTAACGGATCATGGAAATGGTGTCCTGACTGCAGTTACCAATTATCCGGACGGAAAGAATCAGTTCGAATTCGTGAACCAGTGTGGTACGGATCCTGTTCAGGCAGAGATCACTGGAAGCAAGACACTGACACATGCAGAAGGACTGACACCGGCAGATATTACAGGTAAATTTGCATTTACACTGGAAGCACTGACAGAAGGTGCACCGATGCCGGAACAGACTACCGCAGTAAATGATGCGTCCGGAAATATCAGTTTTGGTAAGATTACATTTACAACGGATCTGCTGGAAGATGTAGAACAGGATGAAAATGGAATAAGAACCAGAGAGTATGCATACAAGGTTACAGAATCTGGCAGTGTACCGGGTGTAACAAATGATGCAGCTGCAGTAAAGACCTTCAGTCTGACACTGCGTGACGATGGTAATGGAACACTTACTGTAACAAGGAATCCGGCGGAAGGACCGATGTTTACCTTTGCTAATACATATAGTGTGAGTGAACTTACATCCAGCATTACAGATCAGATTAAAGTGAACAAGACACTGGAAGGCCGGAATCTGACAGAAGGTGAATTCAACTTCGAACTTCTGGAAGATGGAAATGTAGTTGCAACAGGAAGCAATGATGCGGCCGGCAATGTGGTATTTAGCAGTATCACCTATACAGAACCGGGAAATCATATGTACACGGTACGTGAGGTAAAGGGCAGTGAACTCGGAATTACTTACGATGATCATACCTACAGTGTGTATACACAGATTACCGACAATGGTGACGGAACACTCAGTGCAGTACATCAGGCAGTAGCATCGGTGGATGGCGGTGAGCTGGCAGCAACAGATGGAAATACAGTATCCTTCCACAACAGTTATAAAGCCGGACCGGTAACGGTGACAATAGAAGCGGCGAAGACACTGGAAGGCAAAGATCTGGAAGACGGGCAGTTTACATTCCAGTTGAAGGATGCAGATGGAAATGTGATTGCAGAAGCAAAAAATGACAGATCTGGAATGGTCAGATTCGAGAATGTGAAATTCGAAGAAGCAGGGGTATATGAATATACAATTTCGGAAGTAAATGACAAACAGGTTCATATAAAATATGATGAGAGTGTCTATCCGGTTAAGATTACAGTCACAGATGACGGAAGCGGTGTACTTTCAGCGGAAGTTGGCAAGGACGAGATCGCATTTGCAAATAAATATGAAGAAGATAAGACACCGGAAACTCCGAAGACACCAGAAACTCCGAAGACACCGGAAACGCCGAAAACACCGGATACACCGAAGAATACAGGTACGCCGAAGAATACCAATACACCGAAAGTATCGAATGTTTCAAAGACCCGGGCAAAAATAGTTAAAACCGGAGACAACAGTGACGTGATGAGTTATCTGATACTAATGATGGGGGCTGTGGCAGCAGCCGGTGTTGTTATAATGGTCAGAAGAAAGAGAAGATAGTCTCTACGTTACAGAGACTTTGATAATCGATAAGTCCGTGTGAATGTATAACGATAAAAAAGCGAAGAGAGTCAATGAAGATTCTCTTCGCTTTTTTGATGTCAAAGTATGCAGGAAAACTATCTGCTCATTACAGGAATAACATCACCAGTTTAAAGATCCAGTTCGCGGCAACTCCGGCGCAAAGCCCGCCGATCGTGTGGCTTAAGATAGCTTTTCCAGTCAGTTTGTTGACCTTGAGGGAGGACATCATAGCCACATGTGTGCTGAGATATCCGCTCCAGCACATGCACATTGCAGTGAATACGGCAACGTCGTTAGCAAGTACGGTTCCGGCTTCTGCCATATGAGGAACCAGACCAATCGCAGCACCGGCAGCACCGAGAGCCGTGATCGGAACGGAGATTCCGGATGCATCCGTGAATCCGAAGAGTGGTGATAAGATGAATTCAAGCTTCTTTCCAAGCCATGGAAGGAAAGCCACACCTTCGTAAGCGGCACCGGTGTAAGTTCCATCGGCAGATGCACCGTTGGTCAGCATCATGACCAGTGTACAGATGGTGATTACGCCCGGGATGATCGCAAGACCGACATCCACGCCGCCTTTGCCGCCTTCCAGAACAGCTTCGATGGCACGTCCGCCGATGCTGCCGTCACGGATCTCGCGGGTGTTCAGAACAGCATCCATATCTTCGTGTTCTTCGAACTGTACGCAGTATTCTTCCGTTCCGTATTCTTTCTTGGTGAAATGCAGCATGATACGGACGCTGATGATACTTCCTATGATTGCAGCAAGGTTACCGACCAGTACAGCAGTTCCGGCATGTCCGCCTTTTAACTTCAGACCGATCATGAATGTACTGACGATCAGTCCCATTCCGAATGATGTTCCAAGGTTCGTTAATGCAGGAAGCTGGAATTTCTTGAAATATTTGCGGAAATTCTTATCTTCGGCAAGTCCTAAGATTGCCGGATTGTCGGACAGATAAGTTGTGATCACGCCAAGTGCCGCTGCACCCGGTAAGTTATAAAGCGGTTTCATCAGAGGCGACAGTAATTTGTTCACCATTGAGATGACACCGAATTCAGAGAACAGTCCGGAGATGGCACCGGCAAGGACCGCGATTGCCATAATATAGAAGACTGTCTCAAGCAGCAGCTGATAGCCAGTGTTCATCAATGTGTTTAACATATTGACACCGCCCATTTTCATACCCATACCACCGAAAATGCCCAGAAAGACTGCCAGAAAGACGAATCCCTCAAGACTGATGGCCTTTTTTGTTCTTTTGTTCCCCATAAAAAACCTCCAATATTTGATATGCATATTTTATCCAAGTTTCCCAGCTTATATAAAACGCATAGCAATACGATACTATATAATGAAATAATTGTCAATCGATGTTTATAAAATGTGCATATAAGATAAAATGATACGATATAATAAAAATAAATTGTGCATAATTATTAATTAAAGTGAGGTAAAGACGTTGAAGACAGAAGCGTTTGCGTATAATAAAGTATATAGGAAAAGTTGTCAGCGGCATGTCCTGCAAATAATTGAAAAAAATTAATTGAAATGCTAAGATAAAAATGTATATATTAATAGAAGAGTTGAATAAATGAAACATATAAGATGTTGTTAAATTTACTAAAATGTGATTTACAAGAGCAAGATTTGCAAGAACAGAAGTTTCCAGAGAATTGGATTTGCAAAGAGACAGAATTTACAGAAAAAATGAAGGGAGACAGCAGACTGTGACGACAGTTGGAGGGAACAGACAGGAAAAGCGGAAAAGGATCATGTCGTATTTCATCAATGCGACGATTGAATTAATGGAAAAAGAAGGAATTGAGAATCTGACGATCAGAAAAGTCGCAGAGCAGGCGAAGTACAACAGTGCAACGCTGTATCATTATTTTTCCAATCTGGACGAACTGGAGCTATTTGCCAGTGTAAAATGTCTGGATGAATATATGCGTGAGACGCCGCTACATAAAGTAGAAGGAAAGAATTTTCAGGACTGGTATCTGGAGCAGTGGAGATGCTTCTGCAGACATTCATTTGCCAGACCGAGGATTTATAATTTCTTATTTTTCAGTCCGGAAGGGACACAGAATCTGAATGAAGTATTCCGGAGATATTATGAGATTTATCCGCATGAAAAGGCAGAAAAGACGGAAGACTATGAGGAATTCCTGAAAGAAGGAGATTTCTTTAAACGTAATGAAAGCCTGTTGAGAGATGTGATCAGAGAAAGGAATTACGAGATATCCGAACAGGAGATCAGAGAATTGAATGAAATGAGCGTACTTATTTACAGGGGAATGCTTGCCATCATGCGAAGTGACAGGGACAAGCCGACGGTAGATGAGGCGGTGAACAAGACGGTCAGATATCTGGCAAAAGCACTGGATGCATATCATCTGGGATGAAACATGTTGTGTAATAATTAGAAATCTGGCAGGACAGGCGCAATCCGAAAGGAGGTACTTTCTTATGAGAATAGTTGTCGTAGAAGATAATGAGCTGTATAGAGACGAACTGTTACAATGTCTGGAGCAGGAAGAATCAGATATAGAGATCATGGGAAGTGCGTCCAATGGAGTCGAAGGACTTGCGTTGGTGGAAAAGCTGGTCCGGGAAAATGCCGCGCCAGACGTGATATTCACGGACATCCGGATGCCGGAGATGGACGGATTCGAGATGATCGAAGTCCTGCAGAGAAGACAGATATCCTGCAAGATCGTGGTTACAAGTTCCTGCCCGGAATTTCTCTATGCGAAACGTGCGATGGAACTCGGTGCAGTAGACTTTTTAGTCAAACCTTTGAAAGCCTATGAAGTTCGTAATGTACTGGGACGGCTTAGAAGAGAGCTGGAGAGCGAGAAGAAGTGGAAACATATCCTCAATCTGGAATACATTTTCCTGAATGCAATGGCGGGAAAGGTGAAAGATGACCAGCAGGTGGAAGAACTTGTAAAGGAAGGCTACGGGATCGCACCGGATGAAAGGATCGGTGTTCTGGGGATCGGCATGGGTTCGAATTATGAGAAGTATAAAGATCAGGTGAAGCAGATCCTGAAAGAACTGGAGATATTCGACCAGAAACAGGATTTCTGTGCGTATGCGATGGAGATGTACGGACGCCGGAGCTTTGTAGTCCTTTTCTATCATATGGGAAACGAACCGGAGACGTACCAGTATCTGGAACAGACGATCGTTCCGATGATCTGTAATACCGTGCATGGAAGAGTGATATGTACCTGGGCGGTCAGTGACGGATTCGGCAATATGCATAAGGCGGTCAGAGAACTGGATCATGCGGCGGAGTGGAATCTGATCCTGGAGAAGGGAACGCTGATCTGTAAGGAAAAGATACAGGAGATTCCGCTGCATCCGTATAAGTATCCGGTGAATCTTGAAAAAGAAGCCAAGGAAGCATTACTGAATAAGGACTTGAAGCGTTTTAAAGAGATATTTTCCAGATACCGTGCATACTGCAGGGAGCTTCCGTGCACACCACAGGAGGCCAAGGAAGGCTGTATCCATATCGCTCTGGTTCTGATCCAGATGGCGGCAGAAGCCGGGGCACTGCAGGCACAGAGAAAAGGCCAGGCATTCCTTCAGGGAATATCAAGAGCCAATGGATGGACAGATGTAGAAGAAAGAGTGGATGAATTCTTTGAATATCTGACGAGTAAAGATGAATCCCGTAATGATATAAGCCTTCTGGTACAAAAGGCACTGGAGAATATCCGGGAATATTATGACCAGGGAATCACACTGGAAGAAATTGCCGAAAAGCTTCATGTGACGGAGGAGTACTTAAGCACCCAGTTCCGGAAAGAGACGGGGCGGACATTTACCGAGACGATTCGGCGGTACCGGATTGAACATGTGAAGGAACTCCTGACGGCAACAAACTGGAAGCTGACGAAGATTGCGGAAATGGTGGGGTATACGGACCCGAAATATATGAGCCGTGTATTCAAAGAAGAGACGGGAATGCTGCCACTCGAATATCGGAAAAAGAACGGTTAGACGGTGCAAAACGTTAAAAAAATACATTCCCAGTCAAAAAAAGTCATCCTTTTTTAAATATTTCCCCCTTGTAGAAATATGGGAGCGTGTTAAGATAATCCCAATAAGAAAAAAGGAGGGACCAATTATGAGTACGAAAAATGTTATTTTTTCGAATCCGGATGATGTGATAGATTTTGTAAAGATCGTTGAGAAATATCCTTTTGATATGGATATGAAACGGGGCAGATACATTGTAGATGCAAAGTCCCTGTTAGGTCTTATGAATCTTGGATTTGACCAGAAGATCGAGCTGAAAGTATATGACGAAGAATGTGAGGATCTCTGGAAAGAGCTGGATAAATTTGTAGCTGCGTAAGTTCGCAGATGTAGTGAAAAAGATACCGTGGAGATTGCAGTGAAAATTTCTGCGGGGACGAGATATTGTATGAGAAGAATCCTCAGCGTATAATAAAGGTATACGTTGAGGGATTTTTTTATTAATCGAAAAAATATGTGAGAAAGGCTGCCGGGGACAGCTTATCTGTATACTGAAGTATACAAGAGAATTTGTCAGAGACAGGGATGTAGAGTGATATATGCATGGAAGGGGATTTCGCAGATCATCTGATGGATAATATTTACAGACAGATAGAATAGAGAAAGATCTGTAAAATGCTTATGTTGACAGTCTCGGAAGAAGTATAAAAGGCGGGCAGTAAATAATACGGGAGAGGAAAATGAAAAAGAGTAAGAAAGAAAAACGACAGACATATTTCTTTGACAACAAAGCACTTTTGGCGCTGATTCTGCCGCTGGTGATCGAGCAGCTTCTGGCAGTACTGGTGGGAATGGCGGATTCCATCATGATCGCAAGCGTCGGCGAGGCAGCTGTGTCGGGAGTATCACTGGTGGATCAGATCATGGTGCTGCTGATCAATGCATTTGCGGCATTGGCGACCGGAGGCGCGGTAGTCGCGGGACAGTTCCTGGGGCAGGACAGACGGGAAGAAGCCTGTAAGTCGGCGACGCAGATGGTATGGTTTATCACGATCTGTGCGATTGTTATCACGGCAATTGTATATCTGGGAAAATCTTTTATACTGCATACAGTATTCGGCAAGATCGATCAGGACGTGATGCACCATGCAGACATTTATCTGTTGATCGTGGCGGCATCGATTCCATTCATGGCACTGTATAACGGAGGAGCGGCAATTTTCCGTACGATGGGCAATTCAAAAGTGACGATGCAGATATCGATCATCATGAACGTTATTAATATAGGAGGAAATGCGATCCTGATCTATGGTTTTCACCGTGGAACGGAAGGGGTTGCGATTCCGACACTGGTGTCAAGGATGACGGCGGCGGTTATCGTAATTGTGCTGTTGTGTGATGAGAAACGGACGCTTCATATAGAACGGACCTGGCATTACCGGATCAACTGGGAGATGGTTAAGAAGATTCTGAGTATCGGCGTGCCGAATGGACTGGAGAACAGCATGTTCCAGCTTGGAAAGATTATCGTACTCAGCCTGGTATCGACATTCGGAACTTATGCGATTGCGGCAAATGCGGTGTCAAATGCGATCGCATTGTTCCAGATCCTTCCGGGAATGGCAATTACGCTGGCGATTACACCGGTTATTTCCAGATGTGTGGGTGCGGGCGATTATGAACAGGCGAAGTATTATAATAAGAAATTAATGCTTATTACTTATGTCAGTATGACTGCGATGGTATTATTTATATTCTCCTTACTGCCATTTATATTAAAGGCATATAACCTGTCCGATCTTACGGCAAAGACGACGGCGGATATCATACATTTCCACGGAATCGGTGCGATATTTATCTGGCCGGTTGCGTTCAGCCTGCCTGCGACGTTTCGTGCGGCGGGAGATGCGAAGGCATGTATGTACATTTCCAGTATATCCATGTGGATCTTCCGGATCGGATTCAGTTACGTGCTTGGAAAATATCTGGGTATGGGGGTATTCGGAATCTGGGTTGCGATGGTTATTGACTGGGTATTCCGGGCAATCTGCTTTGTAATCCGGTATTTTAGGGGAAGCTGGAAGAAAAATGCAATCGTATAGAACAGATACAGGCGTTGTGAAGCAGATGGCTGTGAGATATGCCGCAAAAAGCGAGTTTGTCGGAGAAAAGATAGAAGTCCCTTGTAAAAACGGGACTTCTATTTTATAATAAAGGTTAGCCATATAGAAAACAAATAGGAGGAAGTTCTTGTGAAAAAAGAATTAGTAATTGTCATTGACTTTGGTGGACAGTACAATCAGCTGGTAGCAAGACGTGTCAGAGAATGCAATGTATATTGCGAGATCTACTCATATAAGACAGATATCGAGAAGATCAAAGCCATGAATCCTAAGGGAATCATCCTGACAGGCGGACCAAACAGCTGTTATGAAGCAGATTCCCCGACATATAAAAAAGAATTGTTCGAACTTGGTATCCCGGTTCTTGGATTATGTTACGGTGCACAGCTTATGATGCATGTACTTGGAGGAAAGGTAGAATCCGCTCCGGTACGTGAGTATGGTAAGACAGAAGTGCTGGTAGATAAGAAAGATTCCAAGATCTTCGAAGGTGTATCTGAGAAGACAATCTGCTGGATGAGCCATTTTGATTACATCTCACAGGTTGCACCTGGATTCGAGATCACAGCACACACAGCAGACTGCCCGGTTGCAGCAGCTGAGAATACAGAAGCAGGATTATATGCAATCCAGTATCATCCGGAAGTACTTCACACAGCAGAAGGAACGAAGATGTTATCGAACTTCGTATTAGGTGTCTGCGGATGTGCAGGCGACTGGAAGATGGATGCATTCGTAGAGAATACAATCCAGGAGATCCGCGAAAAAGTCGGTGACGGAAGAGTACTTCTTGCACTGTCAGGCGGAGTAGATTCTTCAGTGGCAGCAGGACTGTTATCCAGAGCTATCGGTAAGCAGTTAACATGTGTATTCGTTGACCACGGTCTTCTTCGTAAAGACGAAGGCGATGAAGTAGAGAGCGTATTCGGACCAAACGGTCAGTTCGACCTGAACTTCATCCGTGTCAATGCACAGCAGAGATACTATGATAAATTAGCCGGAGTCACAGAGCCGGAAGCAAAACGTAAGATTATCGGTGAAGAATTCATCCGTATCTTCGAAGAAGAAGCTAAGAAGATCGGTGCCGTAGATTTCCTCGCACAGGGAACCATTTACCCTGACGTTGTAGAAAGTGGACTCGGCGGAGAATCCGGAGTGATCAAGTCACACCACAATGTAGGCGGACTTCCGGAGCACGTAGACTTCAAAGACATCATCGAGCCGCTTCGTGACCTGTTCAAGGACGAAGTACGTAAGGCTGGATTAGAGCTTGGAATTCCTGAGAGACTGGTATTCCGTCAGCCATTCCCGGGACCGGGACTTGGAATCCGTATCATCGGTGAAGTTACAGAAGAAAAAGTTAAGATCGTTCAGGATGCAGATGCTATCTACAGAGAAGAGATTGCTAACGCAGGTCTTGACAAGAACATCAACCAGTACTTCGCAGCACTGACAAATATGAGAAGTGTCGGCGTTATGGGTGATGAGAGAACATACGATTACGCGGTTGCTTTAAGAGCAGTTACAACCGTAGACTTCATGACAGCTGAGGCTGCTGAGATCCCTTATGATGTACTGAATAAGGTGATGAGCAGGATTATTAATGAGGTTAAGGGAGTTAACAGAGTATTCTATGATCTGACTAGTAAACCGCCTGGAACGATTGAATTTGAATAATTAAAAATTTCTGGAAAGCCTTATAAACAGGGCGTTTCCGGGCAGATAAAGTTCTATTTGATAACAAAATGATAACACTGGATATTTTTGTATTATTTATCAGGTATCCTGCGGTTATCGAGTAATATGTGTGAAACCGACAAAAAAGGTCTTACTGAATTGAGTGAAATCAATTTGGTAAGGCCTTTTTTTGTCGGCTTTTATTTTGCGTTTTTTGGATAGTTGTAACGCCACTGATCATATTCTTCCTGAGTGATCTCGCCGGATTTGAGTTTTTCTGCCTGTTCCTGCCACGCATGGAACATATCGAACATGGAAAGGTAGGTGGTTCCCTTGGATTTGTCCAGCCGGAGACAAAGTTCTCCGTCAATCTCATCAATGTGAAGTCCGTAAAGATCCTCTAAGGTAAATAAGGTATGCATCAGTCCAACGTAACTGTCAATATCCGGGACAGCAAGAGCATGAGGGGATACTTCAAAAATATCAGCCAATGCGTTCAGATATTTTTCTTTTGGACTGCGTGCCCCTTTTTCATACTGTGCAATGCGGACATCAGCCTGTGAATCACTGAATCCCAGCTGTTGACCCAAATATTTCTGCGTGAAACCACGCAGAAGTCTGAAATGGTGGATTCTTTCGCCTATTGCCATATGCTATATCTCCTGTCTTTTTCTTGATAGGTTGAGTATAGCATATCCAAATGGTAGAGACAAGAAAAACCATACAAAAAAGTATGGGTAAATGTATTGAAAGTACTTGACCCATACAAAATAGTATAGTATAATTCAACCAATACAAAATAGTATAGTAAAAAGAAAGGAGAAATTTTCTATGAGTAAAATGTTTATGAATGTGAAAGAGGTCATGGAAGTCCTGGAAGTATCGGAATCCTACGCATACAAGCTGATGAAAAGGCTAAACAGGGAATTGCAGGAAATGGGATGCCAGACAATCGCAGGAAAAGTTGACCGGAAGTATTTTTATGAGCAGTTCTATGGAACAAGATCGAATGATGGGAGGAATTAGGAATGGCAATTTACAAGAATGATAATGGCACCTGGTATGTGATGATTCGTTATCAGGATTGGACAGGTGCAAGAAAACAGAAATGCAAACGAGGATTTTCTACAAGAAAAGAAGCTGCGGACTGGGAATTACAATTCAAATTACAGAAGAAAGCAAGCGTGGATATGACAATGGAAAGCTTTTGCACTATGTATGAAGAAGATGTCAGACCTTCTTTGAAGCAGAGTACTTGGCTTACAAAAGAAAATATTATTCAGAAAAAGATTCTTCCGTATCTTGGAAAACGTAAAGTATCGGAAATTACAGCTAAAGATGTGATGGACTGGCATAACCAGATGAGAAAACTGAAAACGAAAACAGGAAAACCACTTTCGCCAACGTATCTGAAAACGATACATGGACAGTTAAGCACCATTTTCAATCATGCAGTGAAATATTACGACCTTAGCACTAATCCGGCGAGAAAAGCTGGGGCACTGGGAGAAGAAGAAGGCAAGGAAATGTTGTTCTGGACAAAAGAAGAATATAAGCGATTTGCAGAAGAAATGATGGACAAACCTCTTTCTTACTATGCCTTCCAGTTGCTTTACTGGTGCGGGATTCGTTCAGGTGAGTTACTTGCTTTAACACCAGCAGACTTTAATTTCAAAAAGAAAACGCTTCGGATCAATAAGTCCTATCAACGTTTGAAAGGAAAAGATGTAATCAGTACGCCAAAGACAAAGAACAGTGTACGGACAGTCATAATGCCACAGTTTCTGTGTGATGAAATGCAGGACTGTCTAAAAATATATTATAGCTTACAGCCTGACGACCGTATTTTTCCGGTAACAAAATATTATCTGAATCACGAGATGGAAAGAGGCTGCAAAGCGAGTGGGGTAAAGAAAATCAGAGTTCATGATCTCAGGCATAGTCATGTATCCCTGTTGATCAATATGGGGTATACCGCATTGGCAATCGGAAAAAGGGTTGGACATTCAGCAGAAAAGATTACTTATCGGTATGCACATCTATTCCCGTCGGTACAGCAGGACATGGCAGAGCAGTTGGATGCGGAAAATATGGATGAAGAATTGAATGAAGCGGAAGGAGGACTTGCAAATGTCGGCTAAATGTCTGGATCAGCAGGGACGTTGGAGAAATAAAGTTGTAGCATTTCGGATGTCACCGGAAGAAGATGAACTTTTGGAGACGGCAGTACGGCTATCGGGATTGACAAAACAAGAATATATTATCCGAAGACTGCAAGAAAAAGAAGTTGTGGTTACAGGAAATCCCAGGGTGTATAAGGCTTTGAAGGAGGAACTTGAAAAGGTACTGGGCGAGCTGAAACGCCTGAAAAAGGGAGAAGATGTGCCGGAGGATTTATTGGAAGTGATTCGGCTGATCACAATAACAATGGCTGGAATGAAAGCGGAATAAAAGAGCCTTTAAGTGTCGGCAAACACCTAAAGGCAGGGATTTGGTAGAATACTCTTCCAAAAAACTTCTATGAGTATTCTATCAAAAACCACTCTTTCTTTCAACGGGAAAATAAGGAGGATTTGATGGAAAACAAAAGAACAGAAACAAATAAAACAGTACAGAAAAGGCTGGAACCGGAACTGAAACTCATCAACATGGATACGGTGGAAGTGGAGCAGATTGAATGGCTGCTTTATCCATTTATTCCCTATGGAAAAGTAACAATTATACAGGGAGATCCGGGAGAAGGAAAAACGACAATGGTGCTTCAGATTATTGCAAAACTGACCAGAGGAGAGCCTATTCTTCCAGTTGATTCAACAAAAGATAAAAGAACAAATATTGATAGTGAAGGTGGTACGGTTGATACAGAAAATGCTGAAAACGATGTGTCAACACAGCATTTGGAGGCACCAGTAAATGTAATCTACCAGACTGCAGAAGATGGTCTTGGAGATACGATAAAACCAAGATTACTTGCTGCAGGTGCAGACTGCACAAAGGTCATGGTCATTGATGACAGTGAGCAGCCGCTGACGATGGCAGATGTCCGGTTGGAAGAAGCAATTGTGCAGACAAAAGCCAGAATGGTTGTGCTTGATCCGATCCAGGGATTTCTTGGAGCAGAGGTGGATATGCACAGGGCTAATGAAATCCGTCCATTGATGAAACGTATAGCAGTCCTAGCGGAGAAATACCATTGTGCGATTATCCTGATCGGACACATGAACAAGAACAGCAATGGAAAATCATCTTATCGGGGACTGGGTTCCATTGACTTCCAGGCAGCCGCAAGAAGCGTTTTGATTGTCGGACGAATTAAGGACGAACCGGAAGTAAGAGTTGTGTGCCATACAAAGAGTTCCCTGGCACCGGAAGGCAAAGCTATTGCGTTCCGTCTGGATAAAAACAACGGATTTGAATGGATTGGTGAATATGACATTAGTGCAGATGAATTGCTCAATGGAGAGGGAAAAGGACAGAAAACCCGGAAAGCAAAAGAATTTCTGCTTGAGATACTGGCTGATGGAGGTATGGCACAAAAGAAAATAGAGGAAGAAGCAGAAAAACTGGGAATTAAAAAGAAAACACTGAGAAATGCCAAAATGGAACTGGGAATAGATTCTGTAAAACGTGGAAATCAGTGGTATTGGATGTTGTCAGAGTAGAAAAGGAAGATGGCAAGATGACCATATCTTAAGAATAGGGCATCTTGCCACCTTGAAAGGAGATCAGATGAAAAATAGAAATGTGCAGATTCCATACGAGTTATTCTTTCAGCTTTTGCAATATTTTTTGATGGAGAATTACGAAGGCGAAGAAAGAATAAGGAAAGGATTAGAAAAGAAACTGAATGCAATGGTAGATCGGGAGCTATACAGCAAGTACAAAACAGCACCAACAGAGGAAGAAAGAGAAAAGTCCAGGCAGGAATACCTGGAAAGGAAGGGAATACCGGAAAACTTTCGTTGGTAGAGATTCTTGCTGATCACTTTATAACAGGAGCGTGTCACGCACCTGTAAATATCAGACAAGAAGAAAGCCGGTAAGATGCAGACGAGAGGTTATAGATTACCCGATTATTTATAGGCAAATTATAGGCTGCGAAAGGGGGCCCTGAATCAGTAATGTCATTAACTTAAGAAAATTTCAAAAAAACTGTTGACAAATTCATAAAAAAATGTGGCGAAGCCTCCTTGAATGAATACATTTTAGGAGGTTAAACCAATGAATTTCTACGCAGATTATATTCGTAATCAGCTT
>JBNMJT010000018.1:0-28005 GCA_050873945.1 Dorea sp. | reverse complement strand
TGGCAGATCTTTCTCGCTATGCGTTCGTAAGAAACCGCCGGTGGCAGGTTCTGCAGCTAACAGACCGGGTTAAATGTTGGCGAGCTGCTGAACAGCATTTCCGGAAAGAAATGTCTCACAGTGTTCTTCCAGGAATGCAAAAGTTGCACCGGATGCTTTTTCTAAAGCCCCGTATTCAGACAGCATATTGCAGATCCGGTTAAAATCTGCGGTAGAGTGATCTGACTGTGCGAGTGCCAGCAGATACATCTCTTCCTGTTCGTCTTTGTATAAAGTATTGGAACCGTGGTACATCGGAGCCAGAAGTCTGGCGGCTTTCAGTACATTCTCCATCACAGGGAAAGAAAAGAGCCGGATGTTATTGCCGGAATCCTTTTTTTCTGTATCATCATCAGAAGTGTCCGGGATATCCGGAGCAGACTTTGCTGCCTGCGCTTCAAATGATTCCTGAACCTTTCCGAGCAGATCGAGTAAACCTTCTGCTCCTTCCAGCTTGCCCGGAGCATTCTTTTTCCTGGCATCAGCAATGGAAG
Organism: Dorea sp.; assembly: GCA_050873945.1. Taxonomy (GTDB): domain Bacteria; phylum Bacillota; class Clostridia; order Lachnospirales; family Lachnospiraceae; genus Dorea_A. The sequence goes on along the minus strand of JBNMJT010000018.1, from coordinate 27,472 downwards.
AAGGTGCAAATTTTGAAAATCTAGTATCGAGTTCCTCAGGGTCCTCGACTTTCGTAATTATCAGTACGATCGAATCGGCGGAAGGGATTGCCTCTATCATAAGAGGGATATCTTCTGCTTCAAATCCGAATTCGAAGGCTGCCTGTTGCATCATATCGCGGAAAAGTGATTTTGCTTTTTCGGTTCCGTATGCCAGTTCACTGAGCTGTAACTGACGGTCAGCCAGATCGGCGCGTGTCAGGGTACAACGGATCTGGTTGTCACTGATTTTTTCAATCTTCATAATCATCACTTCCTTCTAAAATAGTATATCATACAAAATGTTTGATGTTCAATAAATTTAATATAAACAAAACGAAATATAAATATAAAAAAAGACTTGATTCTTCAAATCTTATCAGATATAATGACGCTACTGGAAGATAGTTTTCCCTGATAGCTATGTTATTAGAACAGAGAAGGGAGAATTTCTTGAATTTATTTTTGGGGACGGAACAGAACGCCGGACCACACATTATATTTCAATTCCACGTTCCGGGTGGAAGGGATCTATCAATGGCAAATCAGATTATACAGCCGTTTCAGGCAGACATTTCACAGAATAATTTTGACATAATATGAAAAAAATATTTAATTGCCGGGGACTATTTCCAGTAAGAAAATTATTTGTTGCGGCATAAAAACAGCATTGTATCACGGCATCTCCTTAGCTGCAGATATGCACAACAACCATAGTTATCATCCGGTAAGAAGGAGGAAGTAACATGGGGGATAATGATGAATTAAGAAAGATGTTCCAGGAACTGACAGGTTATGAAAAGAAAAATATAAGTCTCAGAATTAATGGAATACCGGCCAGCCCCATGCAGATTGTACAGGCACATACGATGTGCGAAAATCAGGCATATATGAGAGATTATGTGCTCAATGACAAAGGTGATGTAAAGGAATTGTGGTTCCAGAATATAGCAACTTAATCACGAAAATTATGTAAATACCCCGCAGATTAAGACGAAAGTTTTAATGAAAATGTCGAAATATAATGACGTGTATCTTACGTTTTGTTATAATGTGACCTGTAGGAGGTGCAGCATGGAAGACAGAGGAAGAAATAGCCGCACATATGGAAACCGTAGATCATATGGAGAAACACAGGGAAGAAGGCCGTCGGGCAGCAGTCCGTCAAGAAGACCGAGAACCCAGGCAGACCGTGCGCGTATGCGGCGGAAGAGAAAAAGACAACGCATGATACAGCTAGTCCTGTTGATCATATTAATAATTGTAGCAATAGCAGGAATCATTTTGTGGAAACGTTACAGTCCATCAAAAGAACAATATGATATGAAGAAATATTATGGGATAGAAAAAGATGGACAGGTTGGTATCACGGTTGATAATAAGATTGTAGAGGCCAGGGGAAAACTGACGGATGGAAAGGTATATGTTGCATATGATATCGTAAGAGATTATATCAACAGCCGGTTTTACTGGGATTCGAATGAGAATGTCCTGCTTTACATGCTTCCGAAGGATATGATATCAGTAGATGTCGGTAGTAAGAATTATTCTGTATCCAGGGAAAAGAAAAGCGAAGATTATGTCATTTTAAAAACAGAAGGAAACACAGCATATATTGCATTGGACTTTGTCCAGCAGTACACGAATATTGATTATGAAGTGTCGAACAACCCGGATCATGTTATGATCAGAACGAAATGGGGAAAAACAGACGTAGCAACGGTAAAAAAGAATACGCAGATACGCTACCAGGGCGGGGTAAAGAGCCCTGTACTGGCAGAACTGAAGAAAAAAGACGAAGTAACCGTCGTTGAGAGTGAACAGAACTGGAAAAAAGTCCGCACAGCAGATGGAGTGATCGGATATGTAAAAAACAACGCTTTGAAGAACGAGGAGAAGAAGAATATCACCAGAAAGTTCGAGGAGCAGAATTATACAAGTATGTCCAAAGATTACACAATTAATATGGCATGGCATAATGTGACGAATCAGGATGCCAATAATGCAGTAGCACAGAAGATTGCCCAGACAAAGGGGCTTACCACACTGGCACCTACATGGATACATGTAGCTGATACAGACGGTAATATCAGTTCTATTGCATCGGCTGATTATGTAAGTTATGCACATCAGCAGAATATTGAAGTGTGGATGACCGTCAGAGACTTTGACGGTGGAATCAGTTCAGAACAGGAATCTTATGAATTACTCAGTTATACCTCCAGACGTGAGACGCTGATCACGCAGCTGATCGCAGAGGCGCTCCGCGTCGGCGTGGATGGTATCAATGTGGACTTTGAGAAGATTTCCAATAAGTGCGGAGAGCATTATATTGAATTTATCCGTGAGTTATCGGTAAAATGCAGACAGAATGGTCTGGTGCTGTCCGTAGACAATTATGTTCCAAAGAGTTATAACACGCAGTATGACCGCAAAGAGCAGGGAATCGTGGCAGATTATGTAGTGATCATGGGCTATGATGAGTATTATGCAGGTTCACCTGAGGCAGGTCCGGTATCTTCTTACAATTATGTCAAAGAAGGTATTACAGAGACATTAAAGGAAGTTCCGGCTAAGAAAGTGATCAGTGGTATTCCGTTCTTTACACGACTGTGGAAGGAAACGCCAAAGACAGCAGAAGAGCTGAAGAGTGATAAAGGAACGGATGCAGAGAAGTATACGACAACTGTGGAAAGTGAAGCATATGGAATGGACAATGCGCAGGCGGTAGTTACACAGGCGGGTGCAGAGACAACCTGGGATAAGACGGTTGGGCAGAACTATGCGACATGGGAAGCAGACGGATCAAAATATGAGATCTGGCTGGAAGATGCAAAATCTATCGAACCAAAACTTAAGCTCATGCAGAAGTATAAGCTTGCAGGTACAGCTGAGTGGTCTCTGGGACAGGAAAGTTCAGATGTCTGGAATCTGATCCAGAAATATGTCAATTAATCAAAACTAAATAACAGATAAAATACCTCTTGCAATCATATAGTAGAATATATGAATTGCAGGAGGTATTTTTATTTGCGGAAAAAATTAGAGCTTGCAATATTACTTCTTTTCCTTGCGGGACTTATTGCATTGAGTAAAAATCTTCAGAAAATGGTGTCGAGCGGAAAGGTTGCGGCGAAAAACAAAGTGATAGTTCTGGACAGCGGACACGGAGGGGATGATCCCGGGAAAATCGGGGTGAATCAGGCAAAAGAAAAAGAGATAAATCTGAAAATTGCCAAAAAGATAAAAAAGCGGCTTGAAAAGAATGGATGGGAAGTCGTGATGACAAGAGAAAAAGATGTAATGCTTGGCGATCCGGAAGCGGGGAATAAGAAGATCCATGATATGAAAGCAAGAGTTGAGCTGATCAATCAGACGATGCCGCAGGCGGCCATCAGTATTCATCAGAACAGCTATCAGGATGAGCAGATCCACGGGGCACAGGTCTTCTATTACTCACATTCGGAAGATGGAAAACGAATGGCGGAAATGATGCAGAAAGCACTGCTCGCCGTGGATGAAGGAAACACGAGACAGGCAAAAGCCAATGATACATATTATCTTCTGAAGCGTACGGAAGTACCGACGATCATTGTAGAATGTGGTTTTTTAAGTAATCCGGAGGAGGCTGCAAAACTGATTGATCCGGATTATCAGAAGAAGATGGCGGATGCGATCGCAGAAGGAATCATTGCTTGTGTGGAAAACTAGAGTGTAGTATAATAAAAATCATGAAAACAATAATAGAAAAAATAGATAAAAATCAGAATAATACAGATATTATAAGAGAAGCAGGACGGATCTTAAAAGAAGGAGGCCTGGTTGCATTTCCCACAGAGACTGTATATGGTCTGGGGGCAGATGCATTGAATGAAGATGCGGCTAAGAAGATATATGCCGCAAAAGGAAGACCGTCTGACAACCCTTTGATCATTCATATTACGAATATGAAAGCGCTGGAAAAGATTGTTTCCGAAGTCCCGGAAAAAGCAGTTAAAGTCGCTGAAAAATACTGGCCGGGACCGCTTACAATGATATTCAATAAAAGTGATATCGTGCCATACGGAACAACCGGAGGACTGGATACGGTTGCTGTCAGAATGCCGGTAGATGAGATCGCAAGAGAAGTGATCGATGCGGGCGGCGGATATATTGCGGCACCAAGTGCGAATACTTCCGGACGACCAAGTCCGACGACTGCACAGCATGTGGCAGAAGATCTTACCGGAAGGGTAGATATGATCGTAGACGGCGGTGCAGTAGAGATTGGAGTGGAATCTACGATTCTGGATGTAACGGTAGAACCACCGATGATCTTAAGACCGGGAGCAATCACAAAAGAGATGTTTGAAGAAGTAATCGGAGAAGTCACAATTGACAGGACACTGATTAAGCCGGACAGTAAGCAAGTACCGAAAGCACCGGGAATGAAGTACCGTCATTACGCCCCGAAAGCAGATCTGACCATTATAGAGGGACCGTTGGAAAAAGTGGCGGCAGAGATCAATAAGCGTGCCAGGGAAAAGTCTGACGCAGGCTATAAGGTCGGCATTATCGGAACAGAAGAGACGGTGGCAGGCTATAAGTCCGGTGATGTAAAATGCATCGGAACCAGAGCAGATGAATCAACCATTGCTGCGAATCTGTTCCGGATCTTAAGAGAGTTTGATGACGACCAGGTAGATTATATCTACAGTGAGTCGTTTGACACTGCAGGAATCGGAAGTGCAATTATGAACCGCCTTCTGAAAGCTGCAGGGCATCATATAGAAAAATTGGTATAAAATCATTTCACAACAAGGAGGAGAAACATGTCAAAAGTACAGGTTATGGATCACCCGTTGATTCAGCACAAAATCAACTACATCAGAAACGAAGAGGTAGGATCGAAAGAATTCAGGGAGATCGTTGGGGAGATCGCATCATTAATGTGTTATGAAGCAACAAGAGATCTGAAACTGGAAGATGTCAAGATAAAGACACCAATCTGCGAGATGGTAGGAAAGGAATTAAGCGGTAAAAAGCTTGCTGTAGTGCCAATCTTAAGAGCAGGACTTGGAATGGTTGACGGAATGCTGAATATGATCCCGTCTGCAAAGATCGGTCACATTGGTCTCTACAGAGATCCGGACACATACGAACCGGTAGAATATTACTGCAAACTTCCGTCAGACTGTGACGAAAGAGAGGTATTCGTTGTAGATCCAATGCTTGCAACAGGCGGATCATGTGCGGCAGCACTTCAGATGCTGAAAGACAAAGGCGTAAAACATATGCGCTTTATGTGCATCATTGCAGCTCCGGAAGGAGTAAAGCGTCTGCAGGAAGAACATCCTGATGTAGACATCTATATCGGTGCGCTTGATGATCATCTGAATGAGCATAAATATATTGTCCCGGGACTGGGAGATGCAGGAGACCGTATTTTCGGAACAAAATAGTGACGAGGTGACAACATATGGGAGATAAAAGAACGGATTATATCAGCTGGGATGAATATTTCATGGGAGTTGCAAAGCTTTCCGGAATGCGTTCCAAAGATCCAAATACACAGGTAGGATGCTGTATCGTCAGTCAGGATAACAAGATCCTGTCAATGGGATATAACGGACTTCCAAGCGGCTGCTCGGATGATGTATTTCCATGGGCAAGAGAAGGGGATGATCCACTGGAGACAAAGTATGTATATACCGTTCACAGTGAGTTGAATGCGATTCTAAACTATCGTGGCGGAAGTCTTGAAGGAGCAAAACTATACGTATCACTTTTTCCGTGTAATGAATGTGCGAAAGCGATCATTCAAAGCGGGATCAAAGAGGTTATCTATGACAGCAACAAGTATGAAGGTACAGCGTCTGTGATGGCTTCCATGAAAATGTTTGATTCTGCAGGGGTGAATTATCATCAATATCACCGTACAGAACGGGAAATTAAGATCTCTTTATAAAATAAAAAATCATATCAGAGATTATGTAACAGGTTTGAAAATGTAACAGTTTTCAAACCTGTTTTTTGTATCGCCATGCGTTCGAAAGGAGCTGCCGGTGGCAGGTCCTGCAGATGAAAATATTTGATAAATATTAAGTGCATAAGAGTGATGCGGGCGGTCATATAATTAAAAAAATAAAGTATTAAAAAGAGAAAAATATGAAAACATGGGGAACAAAAATCATTGTAAATTTTCTGATCCGCGGGATAATCGGGCTGGCGGTTATATTTTTTGTAAACGAATTTCTTGATGGACAGGGAATTTCAGCCTGTGTCGGGATGAATCCGGTGACTTTTTTGACATCCGGGACCCTTGGATTTCCTGGGGTTGCCCTGCTTTATGGAATAACTTTTTATCAGATTATGTAAACATTGCACAAAGATTAAGAATTTCTAAAAATGGCATAGACAAATATAAAACATCCAGTATATAATCAGCCTACAAGTTACACAGTAGCTTGTATCTGATTTGTAGTTCTAATTGTTAGATTCAAAAAATTCAAGAAGTTATTCAATGCCGTATCGGCAGACGTTTCAGAGTTTTTGTAAACGTATTGAAGGAGGGATAGTATGTGGTAAGCAGAAATCTGGTAATTTGTGACCAGGAAGAGAAGTACGCATCAGCACTTGCCGGTTTTTTTATGAAAACACAGGAGCTGGCACTTGGCGTACATGTGTGTAACAGTGTTGCACAGGCTTTGAACTTACAGAGAGAATCACCGATTGATATTCTGTTGATCGGAAGCGGATACCCGATCGAAGACAGAAAGAAAGTGAAGGCCGGGAGTGTGTTTGTTCTGGCACAGTCAGAAGATGCAGCGCATGAGGCACACGAGAAACTTATTAACAAGTACCAGTCCGGAGAAGCCATTATGGGAACGATACTCGAACAGTGTACGCAGTCCGGAGAACCGGAAAGATTTTTTCTAAGAACGGCTAAAAAACAGAGGATCAGGATCATTGGAATATTTTCCCCGGTACACAGAAGTAAAAAGACCAGTTATGCGTTGAGATTGGGAAAGGAACTGGCAAAGACGTATAACGTATTGTATCTGAACCTGGAAGTATACGGAGGTATCGGGGGACACTTCCCGGAGACCTGACAAACGGTAGCGGATGCACTTTATTATTCCAGACAGGAAAAGAAACACTTAAGAGCAGCACTTGCGGGCATGGTGAAACATATGGGACCGCTTGACTATCTTCTGCCTATGCGGATGTCGGAAGATCTGAAGGCAGTGGAGATTGAAGAGTGGACAGGATTTGTAGAACAGATCGCAGATCAGAGCATATATGAAGTGCTGATACTGGACATCGATGAAGGGATCCGCGGGGTGTATGAATTATTGAGAATGTGTACGGAAGTACATGTGGCTGCGGTAAAAGAGGAGGTGGCGCAGGCGAAATTATTCCAGTTTGAAGAAGAATTACATCTGATGGGTTATGATGATGTAAGACAGAAGATGGTAAAGAAAGAGCTGGAAGGATGATATAACATGATAGAAGCGGAGCAGCTCCATGCAAGGATACTTGCCAGACTTGATATGACAAGGGACATGGAGGATGAAGAACTGACAGAGTTGATCTATGAGGTGCTTCAGGAAGTTTCGCAGGAAGAATATCTGCCGCTGGATCAGAAAACAATGCTTGGGAAGGAACTTTTCAATGCATTCCGGAAATTAGATCTGCTGCAGGAATTCCTGGAAGATGAAGAGATTACCGAAATCATGATCAACGGGACGCAGAATATATTTATTGAAAAAGCAGGGAGAATATTCCAGTCAGACAAAAGATTCCTATCCAGAGACAAGCTGGAGGATGTGATCCAGCAGATCGTAGCAGGATCAAACAGACTGGTAAATGAGGCATCTCCGATTGTGGATGCCAGACTGGCAGACGGGTCACGAGTCAATGTCGTACTTCCGCCGGTCGCATTAAACGGACCGATCGTTACAATTCGAAAATTTGCAAAAGAAGCAATTACAATGAAAAAACTGATGGAATGGCAGTCAATCAATTCAGAAGTATCTGGCTTTCTGGCTTCATTAGTAGCCGCCGGATATAATATATTCATCAGTGGGGGAACCGGATCAGGGAAAACCACTTTCTTGAATGCACTATCGCAATATATACCCAAAAATGAACGCATCATAACGATCGAAGATAACGCGGAACTTCAGATTCAGAATGTAAAGAATCTGGTAAGACTGGAAGCAAGAAATGCAAATGTGGAAGGAACCGGAGAAGTTACGATCAGAGACCTGATCAAGTCGGCACTTCGTATGAGACCGGACCGGATCATTGTAGGAGAAGTGCGCTCGGCGGAAGCAATTGATATGCTTCAGGCACTTAATACAGGACATGACGGAAGTCTCAGTACAGGGCATGCGAACAGCCCAAAGGATATGTTAAGCCGTCTGGAGACAATGGTACTGATGGGAATGGAACTTCCACTCCCTGCAATTCAGAGACAGATCGCATCCGGTCTGGATATTATTGTACATCTTGGGAGACTCAGAGATAAAAGCAGAAAAGTGCTGGAAGTGACAGAAGTCCTGGGATACTGGGATCAGGAAATTCACCTGCAGACACTTTACCGCTATGAGGAGACCCATAAGGAGGCGGAAAATGTAACAGAGGATGAAGAACAGAAAAAAATCAATAGTGAAAATAAAGTCAGCGGAGAATGGAAAAAGACTGCAGAACTTTATCACTGCGAAAAGCTTGTGGCAGCAGGATATCACGTTTAAAGAACGGGGAACGGCAGCGGTAAAAACGTCGGTAATCATAGTACTTACGGCATGGCTCTACTACCGGAAAGTATGGGCCGTGATACTGTTGCTTCCTATCGGGGTCTGGCTGTACAGAGAATTTCTGGAAGAAGAAAGAAAAAAGAAAGAACAGGAATTCCAAAAGCAGTTCCAGGAGATGATACAGTCTTTGTCGGCTGCACTCCATACAGGATATTCGGTGGAAAATGCATTTTATGAAACGCAGAAGGAACTTAAAATTTTGTATTCAGAGGAAGCAAGGATATCTAAAGAATTGCGGATCATTACGAGAAAGCTGCGGATACACATACCGGTAGAACAGGTGTTGGAAGAATTTGCAGAACAGGTACCGTCGGAAGATGTGAAGAACTTTGTGACAGTTTTTGTGACGGCTAAAAAAAGCGGCGGGGACATGATTGAGATCATTCGTAATACTACGAACCAGATCAGAGAAAAGATCGCCGTAAAGCGTGAGATTGATACATTGCTCGCCGCGAAAAAATATGAATTTCAGATTATGTCTGTTGTTCCATATGGGATTATCGGTTACATGTCACTCAGCTTTCCGGAATTTATGGATGGTCTGTATGAAAATGCGGTGGGAATCGGGGTGATGACGGTATGTCTTGGAATCTACGCAGGCGCATATTATCTGGGAATCAGAATATTGAGAATCGACGTATAATTCTGACGGTCTGTGTGCTGTTTACATTTGGAATCCTGCTGACAGGGGCAGATATGCTGCAGTCTGTAAGGCAGATGCAGCCATCGATTGAGAGAAATGATTATGGAAAAGGGAAGAAGACGGAAGAGCTGGATGTAAAAGCCGGGGATGATCAGAAAAAAGTAAGAACAAAAGTAGAAGTATCGGAACGACAGTATTCAACGGAAGAGATACAGGAATTATTTGGGAGGATCATCCGGCGGATGGATAAGCTGATATTGGGCGAAAATCAGACGCCGGATCATGTAGAGAGGAATCTGAACCTGGTTACACAAATCCCGGGAGAACCAGTGGAGGTCTCGTGGGCACTGGACCGGTATGATGTGATGAATGTAAAAGGGGAATTACAGGAAAAGAACATCAAAAAAACCGGAACGCTTGTAAAGTTGAATGCGGTGCTGACATATACAGAGAATGAAAAAGAACAGGCATCGTATCAGTGCGTGGTGTGTGTATATCCGGAAAAACTGACCGGACAGCAAAAATTAAAAAGAAATATAGAAGAAAAACTGGAAAAAGCAGATGCAGAAGAACGGGAAAAGAAAAGGCTGGTTCTGCCGGAAAAACTGGGGGAAAAAACACTCCGATATTACCGTCCGTTTGACAGACGCGGAGTGGTGATTACAGGAATGAGCCTGTTGATCGGGATACTTCTTTTTGCATTGAAGAAACAAAATGAGAAAAAAGAGATGGAAGAAAAGAAGAAACAGATGATCAGAGACTATCCGGAGATCATCAATAAGCTGACGTTGTATCTGGGGGCAGGGATGACTGTAAAGAGAGCCTGGAGAAAGGTAACGGAAGGATATATGCAGGAAAGAAAAGAAGGAAATGAGCGGTATGCATATGAAGAAATGAAAAAGACCTGTCATGAGATGGACAGCGGAATAACGGAAGCAGAAAGTTATGAGAACTTTGGAAGACGCTGTGATATTCAGATGTATATAAGATTTGGGGCATTATTATCACAGAATCTGAGAAGAGGGACCAGAGGACTGACAGAACTTTTAAAACTGGAGTCAATCCAGGCTTTTGAAGAACGGAAAGCGCAGGCAAAAAAACTTGGCGAAGAGGCCGGAACGAAATTGCTTCTTCCAATGTTCCTGATGCTGACGGTGGTGTTGATTATTGTGATCGTACCTGCCTTTTTAACATTCCAGATATAGAACGGGACAAGAACAAAGGGACAGGAACGGATAGAAGCGGAAACGGAACGGGCAATACAGGCTGACAGAGAGATAAATATGCGGATGAAAGGTAAAACATAAAACAGAAAGGGGAATATAGTATGTGGAGAATTCGGTATGCATTACAGGTGTTAAAAGACGATCATGGAATTGGTGTGGTAGAAGTGATATTGATCCTGGTGGTTCTGATAGGACTTGTTATTATTTTCAAGTCACAGCTGACCAGTCTGGTAGAGACGATATTCGAAAAAATAACCAGCGAAAGTTCCGGAATCTAAGCTGGCAGAGAGATGGGAAGAGACAGAATGCATCCGGGTATGTGAATGGAGAGGTGACGGTGTACCTGACGCTGACATTCGTTCTGTTTCTGTCCCTCATACTGGCATTGATGGAGAGTGCGTCGATCCAGATGGCAAAGAATTACAGAAGGGCTGATATGAACAGGGCCATAGAATGTGTGTTTGCAGAGTATCAGAAAGAACTGTTGGAAAATTATGATGTATTTGCAATAGAAGCCGGGTATGAGACTGGTTCTTATCGTGAAGAAAACATATTGGACAGGTTATCTTATTACGGGGCAGACATGGAGAATGAAATAAAAAGAATACAGCTTTTCACGGACAAGAACGGAGAACTTTTTATGGATCAGGCCGGAAAATATATGAAGCATAAATATGGAATCTCCTGGGCCGATAAATACCTAGGGAGTACGTCACTCTGGAAGGATCAGGACCAGCGGGCGGATGAATTTACAGAAGAAGAGAAGGCGCAGGCAGATCATCTGGAGGAACTCCTTGGAGAAGAGGAATTGGAACTTCCGGAAGAAGAAAACCCGATGAAACATATAGCAGCACTGAAGAATTCTCCGCTTTTAAGTCTGGTAATGCCGGAAGGAAAGCAGGTATCAGAAAAACAGATTGATCTGAATGATATGCCGGAAAATAGAACGAATCAGGCGGGATATGGAACTTTTGAAGATGTAGAAGCAGAAGAAGGAACGGTGTCGGCTGTATTGATGGGTGGATATGTACTGGAACATTTTGCAGATTATTCAGATGAACCGAAAGGAGGAAGTCTGGATTATGAACTGGAATATATTCTGGCAGGAAAAGGAAGCGATAAAGAGAATCTTGAAACGGTTGCAAAAAGACTGGTGTTGTTAAGATTCGTGCCGAATTATATCTATCTTCAGACGAGCAGTGCGAAACAGGCAGAGGCCAGAGCGGCAGCAGGCGCATTATGTACAGTTCTTGCGGTACCGGCTGTTACAGAAGCAGCAGCGCAGGGAATTCTGCTGGCATGGGCATATGGAGAATCGGTTATGGATGTGCGGGCACTGCTGAACGGGAAAAAGACAGCAGTGGTAAAAGATGATACAAGCTGGCAGTTGTCGATAGCGGGTCTTATGAAACTTGGAACAGAAGAAGATACCGGTGACGGAGCAGATATAGATGGCGGTATGGGATATAAGGATTATATGCGGATGTTGTTATTTCTGGAAGGAAAGGAAAAGATGTCTATGAGAGCGATGGGAATTATCGAGAAAAATATGCAGAGTATTTATCATCAGCCATCATTCAGAATGGATTACTGCGTCGGAAGACTGGAGGTGGGCACAGTATGTAAATTAAGAAGAGAAATACAGTACAGATATCAGACGTACTACGGATACCAGTAATATGTTTGAGGTGGATAAAGATGCCCTTTCAGGTATCGAAATAAATTCCGAAAATATGAAAAAATAAAGAAGAAAGGAGACAGATTCGCAAAATGAGAACTTATTTATTCTCCCCCTCACAACCTATCAATTATTCAGAATCTGAAAGGGTGTCTTTATCCACCTCAAAACGGATATATAACTGTATGCGTAAGAAAAGAAAGGGAAGCGTTACGGTGGAAGCTGCAGCAGCAGTACCGTTGTTCTTTCTGGCGGTAGTGACCTTGCTTTACCTGCTGGAAATGATGGCAGTACATACAGCTGTCCGGAGCGGACTGCAATATGCAGGAAAAAGAGCAGCAAAAGAAACATGTGTTACACAGATGCTGATGCCATCACGGCTGGAAAATGATCTGGTCCATGCAATCGGAGCGGAAAGAATCGGAAGAAGTATTATAGAGGGTGGAAGCAGTGGGATTGACTGTTCTGGTTCACGGATGTCTGTAAGTACCGGAATAGGAAAGCTGACAGCAGAATACCGGGTAAAAATACCGGTACCGTTATTCGGAACTGCACCGGTAAAGTGCAGTGAGTCAATGAAGATAAAAGCATGGAGTGGATATAAAAAAGAAGGATTTCCGGATATGGATAATGATACGGTCTATATAACAGAGACGGGACTGGTGTATCACAGAGATTACCATTGTTCTCATCTGGATCTGTCAATCAGAATGACACATATGGATAAGATACCGGATCTGCGGAATGAAAGTGGAGGAAAATATTATCCATGTGAGCATTGTGTAAAAGGAAATACAGGAAATATGTATATTACGAACTCAGGAGACCGGTATCACAGTTCATTATCCTGTAGTGGATTAAAACGGACAATTTATGCCATACCGGTGTCGGAAGCAGCAGGAAAAGGAGCGTGTTCAAGATGTGGACGATAAGCAGGATTATAGTGCTGGGTGTGCTGACAGGATTATCGGTTATGGATTGTAAAATAAGAAAAGTGCCGGGAGATGTACTGCTCATATGCATGGCGGGAAGCATCATTTACCAGGCAGTGACAAAGACAGTAGACTGGAGGCTGTCAGTAACCGGAGGTCTGGTGGGAATAATGTTTTTGGGAATGAGCAGGTTTACACGGGAAGCGATTGGTTACGGAGATAGTCTGGCAATTCTGATTCTTGGTATTTATCTGGGAATCTGGGGACTTGTGGCGGTTCTCGTAGCAGCGTTTTTTATTCTGGCGGTGATTGCGTTAATGTGTATTGTAATGAGAAGAAAAAAGAATAATCTGACATTTCCGTTTTATCCATTTCTGACGGCAGGGTATTTGCTGGGGATATGTACAGGAGGACTGTGAGATGAAATGGATAAAAACGAGAAATTGTATGAATGGAAGCTTTACGGTAGAGATGTCATTTCTGATGCCGGTCATATTGTTTCTTAGTATGGGATGTATACTGCTGTGTTTTTATTATCATGACAAGAATATTATTGCAGGTGCGGCGTATGAGACTGCAGTTGTAGGAAGCACTAAAGTAAGAGAAAAAGATGAAATCGGTGAGGGTGAGTTAAATGCATTATTTGAAGAGCGGACCGGGAAAAAATGTATCTTATTTTCCAGAGTCAGAGTTACGAGTTCAGTCGGTGAAGAGGAGATTCATATATCAGCGACTGCAAAGAAGAGGCATATGACACTTACAGTAGAAAGCAGTGCAGCAATAACAAGACCTGAGAAGTATATCCGGGACATCAGAAGGATAAAGAAATAAAAATGGAGACAGGAGAATGGAGCGGAAGATAACAATAGAAGAACATGAATTGTATAAAGAAGATTATCAGATGAAAATGCTGAGAGCTAATTCGCCGGAAGGATTGCTCAAAGTGGCCGGAAGAGGAATGAACGGCAGCAGTTATTACGATTATGATGTAAGCGGGAAAGTATCGATGCAGGCAATGTATGCAAGAGCAAAATTAAAAGCAGAAGATGTCCGGCAGTTTATGGATCAGCTGGGAAATGTGCTGAAGGAAACAGAAAAATATCTGTTGGATATTCACAGTATTCTGTTAGACCCGGAATATATATTCTACGAGGAAGGAAAGTTCTTTTTCTGCTATTATCCACCGGCAAAGCAGGATATATGGGAGAAGTTTCATACACTGACGGAATATATGGTAAAGGTTGCAGATTATGAGGAAGAAGAATGTATCCGGCTGACATTTATGCTGCATAAGGGAACAATGGAAGAAAATTACAGTCTGGAAAAGCTGATTGCAGAATGTGGAAAAAAAGAAGAAAGAGAAGAAAAAGATATGGAAAAACCAGTAAGAAAAACAATGATAGATGAACTGTTGGAAGAAAAAAGAGAGCGGACGTCTTATTATGATACAGAAGAACACGACTGGATTACAGAACAGGAAATGGGCAGTTCGATTATGAGGGAAACAGATAATCTGTGGATTCCGGTAAAACGTTTCCTGAATAAACATAAAAAATCCAAGTGGGGTGACTGGGATGGTTTACATATTGAAGAAGAGGAATTGTAATATCGGAGAATTGTTGTATAATATAGTTATCAGGAAAAAACTTTCGAAATAATTATATATATGAGAATAACTCCGGGATGGAGGAGATTATTGAATACAGAAATTAAGAATACATTGATAGTGACCGAAGAGGAAGAACAGTATGATGAATGTGCAAAGAGGATACTGGCACAAAAATGTATACTTGCAGAGATTTTAATAAATTCAGTCAGAGAATTTAAAGGAATGGATATAAAGGATGTGGTTTGCCGGATAGAGGGAGAGCCTTATGTGAGTAAAGTCCCGATAGACCCAGGAGCAACTAATAAAATAATGGGAGAAAAAATTGTTGGCAGTAATACTGAAGATTCGGAAATATATGAGGGGATGGTCAGATATGATATTGTATTTTATGTGTGGATGCGTTATGGTCTTACACAAATGATTGTTAATATTGAGGCACAGAAAGATGAACCGACAGAATATGATATTTTAAACCGTGCAATTTTCTATATTTGCCGTATGATATCATCACAAAAAGAAAGAGATTTTGTGAAAAGCAACTATAATGATATGAAACCGGTATATAGTATCTGGATATGTATGAATATGAGTGAAAACAGTATGTCGCATATTCATTTGACAGAAAGAAAGTTAGCAGGAGACCATACATTTAAAGGAAATCTGGACTTGATAAATATTATAATGCTTGGAGTCTCAAATGATCCTGAGAAACTTCTGAGAGAGTATAAACTACATCGATTATTGGGAGTTTTATTTGCAGATAAAATGACAAAAGAAGAAAAAATTGAAATATTAGAAAAAGAATATCAAATTTCGATGGATGAGAAGTTAGAAAAGGAGCTGGAAGTAATGTGTAATTTAGGACGGGGAATGTTAGAACAAGGATTAAAGCGTGGAATAGAGCAAGGAATAGAACAAGGAATAGAGCAAGGAATAGAGCAAGGAATAGAGCAAGGAATAGAGCAAGGAATAGAGCAAGGAATAGAGCAAGGAATAGAGCTTGGAAAGATTCAGTTCATCATCAGTATGCATGATGAAGGGTATGCAATAGATAAAATTGCAAAAGTTGCAAGGATGAATCAGACTGCTGTTAAGAAAATTATTAAAGAAAATGCAAATAGATGAATAAAATTTAATAATAATGAATAAAAAGGATTAAGAATCCGGACAATCTATGTTATACTAAGAGAGACAGAAAATGAATATATCGAAAGGTAACGGACCATATAAAATGAATAAGAACACAATAAAAGCACCGTGTACTGTGTTACTGGCAGTTGTGAATGTAATAGTCTTTCTGGCGTTGTCTTTTCAGGGAATGACTGAGGATGGAAGATTTATGTTGCAGCACGGAGCAATGTATGTTCCATATCTGCTTGAAAATGGAGAATATTACCGGTTGTTTACCAGTATGTTTCTACACTTTGGATATGAACACCTTTTTAATAATATGGTTGTTCTTGTGGCAATGGGATGGAATCTGGAACTTGAGATAGGAAAGACAAAGTTTCTCGTTGTATATCTGGTAAGTGGTCTTGCAGGCAATGTTCTGTCTGCATGGTGGGACATACAGACAGGAAGTATGGCTGTGTCGGCAGGTGCATCCGGTGCAATCTTTGGGATCATAGGTGCACTTCTGTATGTGGTAATCCGTAACCGGGGGCAGATCGGAGAGATATCCGGCAGAGGTCTGGTATTCATGGTTGTGCTGACATTATATTATGGATTCACGAGTGGCGGCGTAGACAATATGGCGCATATCGGAGGTCTGGCAGCCGGATTCCTGATGGGAATACTATTATACCGGAAGCGTAAGGGTAAATATTGTTCCGATGTGTAGAGAGGAATCAAGTGTGATCGTACCGTGATGAGCATGAACGATACGGTATGTGATTGCAAGTCCGAGACCTGTTCCGTCTGGTTTGTGAGTTACAAATGGCTCGAAGATAGTCTTTTGATCTTCGGGTGCAATACCGCATCCGTTGTCTTTGATCTCAATGTGCAGAGTATCTGCATGGAGACTGACAGAGAATGTAATGGCTGGCTTCTGGGAATCAGAAGCTTTTTTGTTCAATGCGTCACAGGCATTACGCAAAAGATTCAAAACTGCCTGACGCAGTTTTACGGAATCTACGGATATTTCCGGAAGATTTTCGGGAATATGGGAAGTAAATTCGATATCGGTATCAACAATAGAAGCAGCAAAGGATAATGCGATCCTGCGGAAATAGGTGCCTGTACTTACGGGAGCAAGTTCCAGGCGTTCCCCGTTGTTATAAGAAGACAAGTCTTCCAGAAGTAATTTCATGTATTCGATATCCTGATGAAGTTCAGTCCAATGGGAAAAGTCCAGTACTTCTGGATGTTGTGATTCAATGAGCTGGAGAGTACTGTAAACAAGCGTCAGAGGATTACGGATCTCATGGCTGATGGTACTGATCTCCATTTGATGAGACTTCAGAAGTTTGTTGAAAAGCTCTTTGTTTTCAGGTGTTTCCTGCATAAGTTGTTGTAATTTGTCATGGTCTGTCGATGATAACATAATAACTACCGCCCCTTTCTGAGGTATCAGTTTAGCATTGGTGGTTTAAATAATCAATCATAAATTTTCAGAGAAAGAAGGATAAGATTATGAAAGATGATAATTGTATTTTTTGTAAACTTGCGAACGGAGATATTCCTACAGCTACTGTATATGAAGATGAAGATTTCCGTGTAATTCTGGATGCAAATCCGGCTGCAAAAGGACATGCACTGATCTTGCCAAAAGAGCATTATGCCAATCTGTATGAATTGGATGATGAACTCGCAGGAAAATCTATGATACTGGCAAAGAAGATGATCACGAAGCTTACAAAAGCGTTAGATTGTGATGGATATAATATTGTACAGAATAATGGAGAAGCAGCAGGACAGACTGTATTTCACTATCATGTACACATGATTCCAAGACACAAAGATGATAAAGTCGGACTTGGATGGACCATGCACGAACTTACAGAAGAAGAGAAAGAAGATGTTTTATCGAAAGTTCAGTAGATAAAAGATAGGAGCGTAAAGTGGGAAGAGAGTTTACAGAGGAAAATGCCTTTGTGGATGCATATAGCGAATACTTTGATGCTGTATACAGAGAGGCGCTTAGATACTCTGGAAACCATCACGTAGCAGAAGAGATTGCTCAGGATGCCTTTTTCACAGCATTTGTTCAGTGTGGAAATGAATCAAAACAGCAGATTAAGACAAGAATGCTTATGCTGGCAAAATATAGATCCATGAATTACGTGAGAGATCACAAGCGGGAAGTTCCACTGGCAGAAGTTACGATCTCGGACGACAAATATCCGGTTGCGTTGATCGATGACAGTTCGGAAGAACAGGTGATCGCAATGATCAAAGCACAGTGTTTCCGTGAACTGGGAATTGATATTTTTCAGGAACTGTATCAGAAGAATGCCAGATGGTATGAAGCAGTAGTACTTGTCTATTATGGAGATGTTCCACAGAAAGAGGCTGCGAAGGAAATGGGCGTTACATTATATGCCCTGGAAGGTATGTTGAAAAGAGCAAGAAAATGGATGATAAAAAGGTATAAAGATCAGTATGACCGCTTACACGATATATAGAAAAAACAGGTGGGATGTACAACCACCTGTTTTTCTATACATTTGAGTATGCAGGAGAACCTGCCAGTGGCAGATTCCGCAGACTAGTGTCTGGCAGCAGACTCAATTAAGTCAATGATCGTGTCAATGGAATTCTGCTGAGGAGAATTCTGCATTGCCTGAATGTAAGTCTCGCGGTTCTGATAGAGGTTCGTGATCGCATTAAGAAGGACATCATGATTCAGTTCTTCTTCTTCCAGCACAACACTGTAACCCTGACGTTCGAAAGAACGTGCATTTAAGATCTGGTCTCCACGGCTTGCGTTAGCAGAAAGTGGAATCAACAGATTCGGCTTGTGCAGTGCGAGAAGTTCGCAGATCGCATTGGCTCCGGCTCTTGAGATAACAAGATCTGTCAGAGCGAAGAGATCTTTCAGTTCGTCTTTGATATATTCAAATTGAGCATAACCCTCCAGATCTTTCAGGGATTCGTCAACTTTGCCTTTACCACAGAGGTGTACAACCTGGAAAGACTGAAGCAGTTCAGGAAGAACACTGCGGACAGCGTCATTGACAGCAACGGAACCAAGACTTCCGCCGACTACCATGATCACTGGTTTGTCCTGTGTGAAGTGCAGAAATTCCAATGCCTTATATTTATCACCGGATAACAGCTCCTGACGGATTGGAGAACCTGTGAGAACAGCCTTTCCAGCAGGAAGATGCTCGATGGTTTCCGGAAAGTTACAACAGATTTTTGATGCCGAAGGCATGGAAATCTTATTAGCAAGGCCCGGCGTCATGTCTGACTCGTGAATGATCGTTGGAACATGACGGCTTTTACCGGCAAGAACAACAGGAACGGATACGAAGCCACCCTTAGAAAAGATTACATCAGGATGTAGAATTTTGACGAGTTTTTTCGCTTCGCCGAGTCCTTTGATTACACGGAACGGATCTGTAAAGTTCTGCACGCTGAAATAGCGGCGGAGTTTACCGGTTGAGATCCCGTGATACGGAATACCGAACTGTTCGATCAGTTCTTTTTCAATTCCGTTATAAGAACCTATATAGTGAATATCATAGTTTAATTCTTTCAGGCGCGGCAGGAGAGCAATGTTAGGTGTAACATGCCCGGCAGTACCGCCGCCGGTTAAGATAATACGTTTCATAATTACCTCCAGACTTGAATATGTATTATTCTCGAATCCATAAATATAATAAAGATTATATCTATATTATACTTTCTGAAAGAAATAGGTCAAGTGGCAAAACTAAGGAGAAATTTATAGATCAGTCAAAAATTTGAGGTTAGCAAAAATGAATGATAAGAAAGATGAATTTAAAGAATGCATCGCCAGAGAATTTGAAGAGATTGCCAGAGAGGAAGAGAAATTTCTGGAAAATGACACAAGTCTTGTTGTACCAGAAGGGACGAAGGAGGCAGTCCTTGCAAGAGTAAAAGAGCAGATCAGAGCATATCAGCAGGAACAGGCGGAAAAAGAAGCAAAAGAACAGGAAGAAGCGGTCAGTCATCTGTCGGAAGAAGACCGCAAAGCACTTGAACTTGGAAGGAAAATGCTGAAAGCTGAGATCGGACAAAGCGAATCTGCCAAAAATGAGAATACGAAAGAGAAGAAGCACCACCGCAAGAAACCGCTGAAGATATATCTGGCACTGGCAGCCGTTATCGTCTGTGTTCTGGCAATGGGGATTACCAGCATGGGCGGCCCGGAGAGGGTTGTAAGGATGGTAACACAGGCAGTGGGAGAAAGAGATGTGGAGAAATCTAGTGTGAGTCGGAAAATAAAGACAGTAGAGAACGAGGATGAAGAAGAGGCGTATCAGAAAATAAAGGATACATTTGGAGTAGATGTGGTTAAGGTGTCGGCAAATTTGAAAGATATGAAGTTTGATATGATGAATTTGGACGAAGACAATCAAACTGCAGAATTATATTATACGTATGGAGGAGAAACTATAGGATACGTTATTAATATACCTTATAGAGAGAGCTCATGGGCGGTAGATTTTGAGGATGAAAAAAATGATGAATATATGATGGAGGTTGATGGCTGTAAAATAAAAATTACTATGTACAAAACAGAAAAAAACGGAACTCCTAGATGGGGAGCAAAATTTACACATAATAGTATAGAATATTTATTGACAGGAGCAATGAAACAAAAAGATTTTGAAAAATTATTAAAAAATTTAATTTTTCCAAATTAAATGCGACAGATTTTGGAAAGTTAAGTGTATTAATATATGAGGGAAACAAAAGAAGACAAGAATGGAGGTGAGATATGAGGAAGAGAATTATATCTATGATGCTGGCAGTAATGCTGGTAGGGGGTCTGTCGATGACATCTGTACAGGAAACAAGGGCTGCCGAGAGTAAAGTAATAGATGGATCTGAGTTGACACATGAGAAAGAATCCATTGGTTATGATACGAAGATTACTAGAGGTGAAGATTTACTGACGGGCTATTCTAAGTGTTCAAAGCTTGGAGAAGGCAAGATATATGCCGGAGGTACAACCATAGCGGCACACGTTGTAGACAGTGTACAAATAGGTGTTGTTGTGGAACGAGCAAAGGAAGAGGATACAGAATGGTCCACTTATGACGGATGGAAAAAGGAAAATACGAATACAAATCGTGTGAATTCCAACCGGACACTGTACGTGGAAGGTGGTTACTATTACCGTGTCCGTTGCACCCACGTTGCCAACAGTGATATGAGCAGTTCATTTACCGACGGTATCTACATCGACTAAAATCCTTCAAAGCAAAAGGACCAACACAAAAACAATTTAAAGAAGAAGACAAAACAATTACAAATCAAACAAAGTTTAAGATGAAAATTTAAAGTTAAACAAAAGGACGGAATCACACATATTTTTATGTAAGCGAAAACGGACGGGAACGAAAAGTTGGAGGCAAAGTTAAAGAGTATAAACCAAAAACAGGATAAAGACACAACAACAAAAGTATTATAAACCATAAACTAATATCCATAATAATTATATCTTCGATAAGTAATGCATTAATACCAATTACGAGAGCAAATTAATTAAAAATTTAATAAGTAATGTAACTGTTAAACAATAATAATTTGTAACTTGTTAATGTAGTTTCTACCGAAAGCGAAGCAGAAAATAGAAAAATTACCAAAATAAAAAATTACCAAAAAAGTTACCAATTACCTAAGAAAGGATACAGATCCTCCGTTCGGGGGACGAGTATCCTTTTTCTTTTGCGTTATTGTGTTGAATATAAAAATGAATAATTATTCGCCAAGAGCCTGTTTTAAAGCTTTGGATAACTGGTCAGGGCAGGATGTCGGTCTTGCGCCGCATTTGGTTCCTTCCAGACGTTTGATGACTTCGTGAGCGTCCATTCCTTTTACAAGGCTGCTGATTCCGGATGTGTTACCGGCGCATCCGCCTACGAATTCTACATTAGCGATTTTATCTCCGTCGAGTTCTACGTGGATAAGACGAGAACAGACTCCAGTTGGTTTGTAATCCATATCTGTTACCTCCTGATTAATATTCTTACATGTTCCTACATGATTCGTGTCAACAGACAGAAACAGAAAGAAAAATCTGCTTGCTGTCATACTTTCCGATTATAACAGAAAAGCGTTAAATTATCCACACATTTCGTTGGTTGAAATCCATTTTCCTATCGTCTATAATAAGGCGTAGATGAATTCGTGAAAAACAGGAGGATATAAATATATGATAGGTATTATCGGTGCAATGGAAGAAGAAGTTGCAGAACTGAAGAAAGATATGCAGATTGAAGAGACTGTAGAGATGGCGGGCATGGTATTCTGCAAGGGAACGCTCGGCGGAAAAGATGTTGTCATCGTAAGAAGCGGAATCGGTAAGGTCAATGCCGGAATCTGTGCGCAGATCCTGGTGAATAAATTTGGCGTGGATACATTGATCAACACAGGTATCGCAGGTTCGCTTGATGCACAGATCGATATCGGAGATATGGTCATTTCTACAGATGCACTGCATCACGACATGGATGCAACCGTATTCGGTGATCCGGCGGGACAGATCCCGAGAATGGATACGCTGTCATTTCCGGCAGACGAAGAACTGGTGAAGAAGGCTGTAGCAGCAAATGAAAAGGCCAATCCGGATATTCACACATTTACCGGAAGAGTTGCAAGCGGAGATCAGTTCATTTCCGATAAAGCTGCAAAAGAAAAGATCGTGTCATTATTCCACCCGATGTGTGTGGAGATGGAAGGTGCCGGAATCGCTCAGGCAGCTTACCTGAACAAAGTTTCGTATGTCATCATTCGTGCTATTTCGGATAAAGCTGACAACAGCGCAACAATGGACTATCCGACATTCGAAAAGAAAGCAATCGCCCACAGTGTAAGGCTTATGAAGGAATTACTTCCGATGATCTAAGCGGCAAGGTGCTCAAAGAAGAATACAGGATATTACAAGACGTGCGGGAATGTGACAGAAAGAGCTATTTCCCGTGCGGAATATGAAGAACGAAATAAAGCGCTCTCCTCTTTGATATACAGTATAATGCATATCAAAAAGGAGGGCTTTTATTATGCTGGAAATGTTATTGGACAAGAAGTTGTTGTTCGTGCTCATGGGGATTCTGACGGGACTTGGAGTGGCGGACAAGTGTATCGTGAGTATGTCGCTGAAGCGTATGGTGGAAGCGGCGGGAAGTATGAGCAAAAGCAATCACCCGCTGATGCGCCTGGTCCGGGCGAAATTCGAACATGCATGTATGATCAGTGACACGGTGGAAAATGTAGGGGTATTTGTGGATAAGTATCTGTACGAGTACAAAGTATGTGGATTACGTCTGCACACGCTGCGGAGACTGGAAAAGATGTGTTCCGGTCTTCTGATCGTAACGGGGCTTGTAGGAGCTGGTCTTACATATCAGGTCTACGGAATGGGAGATGCAGTGCTGCGGACGGGTGCTGCCGGTTGCGGACTTGGAATTCTGGTGTGGCTGTTCCATCTGACAACCGATGAGAAGTACTGCATGGAGATGGCAAAGAATTATATGGTAGATTATCTGGAAAATGTATGTCTTCACAAGTATGAAAAGGTGAATCAGAAGGAACGTGCCGGACGGGCAAATATGGTAAGTGGACGGGCTGAAGATGAAGCACAGCAGGATACGGCTCAGGTACAGAAAACGGCAATGCAGACACAGCAGGATACAGCTCAGGTACGAAATCATACAATGCAAGAAAATGACATACAAGGAAATGCAATCCAGGCAAATGGTATTCAGGAAACTAAATACACAGAAGACAGAATGACGGAAGCCGGAGCAGAAGAGACATTTGCACGGGCATCGGATCACAGTGTAGTCCGGATGCAGCGGGAAAGCCGTAGAAAAGAAAGAAACAAAGGTAGCGCAAGAAATCTGGCAAAAGCATCGGCGAGACTTGCCGGTGCAGACGGGAGTAAAAGCCCGGAAGAGACAGGACCAAAAGAATCATCAGATGCCGTCATACAAAATGCTGCCACACAAAATGCCGCGATACAGAATGCCGCAATGCAAAATGCCGCAATACAGAATACCAAAATACAAAATAAAGATACGGATGAAGAGACCTCAGAAGAGCTTCCAAAGGATGAGATGATCCGACAGATCCTGCGGGAGTTTATGGCTTGATAATATAAAGTTATTTTGCTAAAATATACGCATGTATAATATATTTGATAAACTAAAAAATTACAGCGATTCCGACTACTACGCATTCCACATGCCGGGCCATAAAAGGAATCTGGATCTGATGGACGGAACCTCTCCGTACCGGATCGACATTACAGAAATCGATGGCTTTGATGACCTGCATCACGCGGAAGGGATTTTGAAAGAAGCGCAGGAAAGAGCGGCAAGAGTGTATCGTGCAGATGAGACGCATTTTCTCGTCAATGGAAGCACCGTCGGGATCTTGAGTGCAATACTAGGAACAACTGAAAAAGGCGATTCCATACTTGTGGCAAGAAATTGCCACAAGTCTGTGTATCATGCGATATATCTGAATGAACTGGATCCGGTCTATCTCTATCCGAAGTTCGATACAGAACTGGGACTGAGTACAGAGATTGATGCAGAGGATGTACGGAAAGCACTGGAAGAACATCCCGAGATCCGGGCGGTAATGATCGTATCACCGACCTATGACGGGGTGGTATCAGACATTGAAAAGATCGCAGAGATTGTGCATGAAGCGGGATGTCCGCTGATCGTGGATGAAGCACACGGGGCACATTTTGGATTTGATCCGTATTTCCCAAAGAGTGCAAATGTGTACGGTGCTGATCTGGTGATCAACAGTCTTCATAAGACACTTCCGGCACTGACGCAGACGGCGTTATTACATGTAAACGGGGAAAGGGTAAACCACAGGAAAGTGAAGCGGTATCTGGATATGCTGCAGACAAGCAGCCCGTCGTATATACTGATGGCGAGTATTGATGCCTGTATCCATCTGCTGGAAGAGACACAGAGACAGAAGCAGACACAGATACAATCTCAGATACAGACTGGGATGAAACGGTCAGAGTCAGATACGGATGAGGAGCAGATCAGACAAAAGGGTGACATGAGGAATATTTTCCGGGAATATGCGTCACATATTGACATTCTCCGAAAAGAACTGAAAGCACTGAAGCATCTGAAGATCATCGAGACGGAAAATACAGACCGTTACGACAGATCCAAATTCGTGATCTCCGTAAAGCATGCACCGATGTCCAGTCATGAATTGTATGAGACGTTGCTTCAGAAATATCATCTGCAGATGGAGATGCTGGCGGGAACCTACGTGCTTGCAATGACAACGGTAGGAGATACGCAGGAAGGTTTGAACCGGCTAAGAGATGCACTGTTAGAGATTGATAAAGAGATAGAGACAAAAATAGATACAGAACTTTTGGCGAAGATAGAACCGGAAGATGGTAATCTGAATCAGGCGAAAAGTGCACAGCAGATCCGGCCGGCAACTATCGACACCGACCTCCCACTTTCCGGCAGACAGCCGTCACTTGAAAAAGTATGGACCATCGCAGAAGCAGTAAACCGCAGAGACAAGATGCTGAACCAGAGCCACCAGAAGGATTCCGAAGACATCCTGTATTTTGTGAATCCCGGAAAGATGGAAAAACACAGCTTCGCAGACAGCGCAGGATGTATTTCCCTGGAATATGCATATCTCTATCCGCCGGGAAGTCCGCTGATCGTTCCTGGAGAACGTATTACACAGGAAGCGGTGGAGATTCTTCACTGGTATAAGGAACATGATTTTTCGATTGAAGGCCTTCAGTCGGAGGATGGCATAGAGGTGTGGATAGATGGGTAAGATATATTACATGATGGGAAAGAGCTCTTCGGGAAAAGATACGATCTACAAAGAGATTAGAAAAGAGATTCCCGGACTTAAGACGTTAACTTTATATACGACCAGACCGATGCGGGAAGGCGAAAAAGACGGCGTGGAATATTATTTTGTTTCGAACGAAATATTGGAAAAGTATGAAGAAGAAGGCAAAATAATTGAACTTCGTACCTATCAGACCGTGTATGGTGACTGGAAATATGCTACAATAGATGATGGACAGATTGATCTGTCCGGAACTGATTATCTGATGATCGGTACGCTGGAATCTTACATGAAGACGAAAGCGTATTATGGGACTGAGAATCTGGTTCCGCTTTATATCGAAGTGGAAGACGGGGAACGCCTGATGCGTGCGATCGCAAGAGAACAGCAGCAGGAGCATCCGGGGTATGAAGAAGTCTGCAGAAGATTTCTGGCAGATCAGAAGGATTTCTCAGAAGAGAATCTTGCAAAAGCAGGAATTACAAGAAGATATCAGAATGACGATAAAGTACGATGCAAAGAAGAGATAGTAGAGGTAATACGAGATGGGAAGCTTTAAAGATGTGGTTGGCCACAAAGACATATTAAAATATATCAGTAGCGCAGTGGAGAATAACAGAGTGTCTCATGCGTATATTCTGAACGGGGAGAGAGGTTCCGGCAAGAGGATGCTGGCGAATCTGTTCGCGATGACACTTCTGTGTGAGAGCGGAGAGAGCGAACCGTGTGGAAAATGCCATTCCTGCAAGCAGGCAGAGAGTGCAAACCACCCGGATATTATCCGTGTGACACATGAGAAGCCGAACAGCATCAGTGTAGATGATATCCGTACACAGGTGAATAATACCGTAGATATCAAGCCGTATCAGGGACCATATAAAGTATATATTATCCCACAGGCAGACCTGATGACACCGCAGGCACAGAATGCAATCCTGAAGACGATCGAGGAACCGCCGGCATATGCAGTATTCTTACTGCTGACGGAGAATGCAGAGACCTTACTTCCGACGATCAACTCCAGATGTGTGATGCTGAAACTGCGTAATATCAAAGATACACTGATCAAGAAGTATCTGATGGAGAATCTGGAGATTCCGGATTATAAGGCAGATATGTGTACCGCATTTGCCCAGGGAAATATGGGACGTGCGATCATGCTGGCAAACTCGGATCATTTTAATGAGATCAGAGAAGAGGCGGTACAGCTTCTGAAGCATATCCATGATATGGAACTGAGTGAGATTGTTGCTGCGGTTAAGAATATTTCCGTATATAAATTAGAGATCACAGACTATCTGGACATTATCATGATCTGGTACAGAGATGTCTTATTATATAAAGCAACAAAAGAGATTGACAAGGTCGTATTCAAAGACCAGTTACAGAGTATAAAAGAACAGGCGAGAAAGAGCTCTTATGAGGGAATCGAACTGATCCTGGAGAGCCTTGAGAAAGCGAAAGCCAGACTGAAAGCGAATGTTAACTTCGATCTGGTTATGGAGCTTTTGTTCCTGACCATAAAGGAGAACTAATCATATGACGAAGGTAATAGGCGTTAGAT
>JBNMJT010000017.1:0-29036 GCA_050873945.1 Dorea sp. | reverse complement strand
ATAATTCATTTCAAGTACCTCACTGTTTAATAAGATTTTCACTAACCGTCCAAAGTCAGTAATCTTATTTTACTCTGAGGTATTTTTTTCTCAACCTTCTTTCTTGGAATTCCTTATATTTGAATTATACAGGAAGCTCCTCTTTGCCATCTATTATACATGTGTCCATCAAAAAGACAATTATTTTTTGCATACATTTGACCATCAAATCGATTGATTTGTCCGTATTTACACAAATGAGGTGATTTGTCCGTGGAATCTGCGAGGGTATTTTCCTATAATCGGATTGCACAGGAGGTGGAGATATGACGGACAGATGGGAGAAAAATGAAAAAAAAGGAACATCCGTGTATGAATCATATGAGATAGAACTGACTGTCCCGCTTGGAATCAGGCATGGAATCATGGAGTTCGAAGAAGACAGAGGGACGATTACCGGGACAATGAACATATTTGGTACGACAACCGAATTTACCGGACTTTTAAAAGATAAGAAGATGATGATCACCGGCGAACTAAATATCCGTATAAGGAAAATCGCATATACAGGGTATGGCACACTGGAAGATGATGATCTCCATATGCAGATAAAGAATAAGGAAAAGACGTATGAGCTTACCGGACACAGAAGGATAAGTGATTGAAAAGCATAGAAGAGATAGATACATGAAATAAGATATGAAAAAAGAGATATAAGAAGGGGTATAGGAAAAATGAGAAAAGTTTATAACTGGGTGGTAAATCACCGGAAACTGATTCTTGTGTTATATGCTGCGGCATTCATTATCAGTGCAATCTGCAAGACACAGATTGCAGTCAATTATGATATGAATGATTACCTGCCGGAAAGCAGTTCTTCAACAGTAGCACTGGATCTGATGAATAAAGAGTTCGACGGAGACGTGCCGAATGCACGAGTCATGATAAAAGATGTATCCGTACCGGAAGCATTGAAATATAAGGTAAAGATCAAAAAAGTAGACGGTGTGACAGATGTTACCTGGCTGGATGATGCAGCATCGGTAGATGTACCGTTAGAGACACTGGATACAGAAACTGTTGAAAATTATTACAAAGACGGAAATGCATTGATGTCCGTAACAATAGATAAAAAGAAAAGGGTAGAAGCAGTAGATGACATCCGTAAAATCATTGGTGACGATAATGCCATGACGGGAAGTGCGGTATCTACGGCAGCAGCCACAACGAGTACAGTAAGAGAGATATCCAAAATCGCAGGATTCGCAGTCCTGTTTGTAATTCTGGTACTGATCCTTACTACAGATTCATGGTTTGAACCAGTTATTGTCATGGCTGGTCTGGGTGTTGCAATTGTGATCAATGTGGGAACAAACCTGATATTCGGAGAGATTTCATTTGTAACGAATGCAGCAGGTAATATCTTACAGCTTGCCGTATCCATGGATTACTCGGTATTCCTGATACACCGATTTACAGAATGCAGAAAAGCAGAGCCGGATACGAAAAAGGCGATGGTAGATGCGCTTACCATGTCTACCTCATCGATCTTATCAAGCGGACTTACAACCGTTATCGGATTCCTGGCATTGTGCCTGATGCAGTTCCAGATCGGGCCGGATCTTGGAAGAGCACTTGCAAAAGGCGTTGCGATCAGCCTGATCACAGTATTTACATTTATGCCGTGTCTGATCCTCAGTACTTACAAATTACTGGATAAAATGGAACACAGACCATTTGTACCATCCTTTAAAAAATTCGGAAGGGCAGTGCAGAAGGTTATGATACCGGTAATGGTGGTATTCTTCCTGCTGATCGTTCCGTCTTATATGGCATCAAATTCCAACAGCTTCTATTACGGAGCATCCAAGATCTTTAATGAGAAGACACAGACAGGAGCGGATACCGCAGAGATTGAAAAGATCTTTGGGAAAAATGATACGTATGTATTGATGGTGCCGAAGGAAGACAAGGCAACGCAGAAGAAGCTTTCGGATGCACTGCATGAGATTCCACAGGTTACAGGAATCATTTCATATGTAGATACTGTAGGAATGGAGATTCCGGAAAGCTATCTGGATGAAGAGACATATTCCAAGTTATGCTCGGATGAATATACCAGAATGGTGATTGCGGTAGATGCAGAATACGAAGGGGATGAGACATTTGCCCTTGTAAAGAAAGTTAGAAATACAGCAGAAAAATATTATCCGGGAGAATGGTATCTGGCCGGTGAGGGTGTATCGACCTATGATCTGATGGATACGATCACCAAAGATATGGAGAAAGTCAATCTGGTAGCGATCGGGGCAGTCTTCCTTGTGCTGCTGCTGACGATGAAATCCATCGTACTTCCGATTCTTCTGGTACTTGGAATTGAGACAGCGATATGGATCAACCTCTCTATTCCATATTTCATGGGACAGAGTATCTTCTACATTGCCTATCTGATCATCAGTTCGATACAGCTTGGTGCAACGGTAGATTATGCGATACTTCTGACTGAGCGTTACAGAGAGAGCAGGCAGACAATGGAGAAGAAAAAGGCAATTACAGAGACGCTATCAGCCGTTACGGTATCGATTCTGACATCCGGAAGCGCATTGACAGTAGTGGGATTTCTTCTCGGAATCGTATCGACACATGGACTGTTATCCCAGCTTGGTTTCTTCCTTGGAAAAGGAACCCTTTGCTCATTGGTCATTGTACTGTTCGCCCTTCCGGGAATGTTGTATCTGTTTGATGGAACATTCATTAAGAAAAAGGAGGACGGTAAGGGAAAACAGATTGCAGTCAGTGAAAGCAATATGGAACAGTAATACAGAATCCAAAGAATAAAGCAGAAAAGAAATCAGAAATAACGAAAAATATAAAAACAAAGCAGACATGAAAAAATAAATTCGGAAAGGAAGACAGATATGAATAAAAACAGAGTAATCGCAGGAACGATGGCAGTTATGGTAACAGCAGGAAGTATCGGAATGAGTGGTGTCAATGTATATGCGGCTGATAAAAACAGTGACACAGAAAGTCAAAAAGAAGAAGTTATCTATATCATGACCGATGCAGACGGCGGTGTGAAAAATGTCAATGCAGTCAACATTTTCGGAAAAGGAAAAGTGACAGACTATGGGGATTATAGCTCCGTAAAGATGTTGAATACAACAGACAAGATCAAGCAGAATGGGGATAAAGTTACATTTTCATCTGATAAAGAAAAAGTGTATTATCAGGGAACGATGAAAGATACCGAGATTCCATGGAATATCAATATCACATATACACTGAATGGGAAAAAGATTACACCGGAAAAACTTGCCGGAAAATCAGGAGCACTGAAGATACACATTACGATTGATAAAAATGAGAACTGTACATCAGACTTTTACGACAGCAGTGCCCTCATAGCAAGTATGACACTGGATACAGAAAACTGTGAAAATATCACAGCAGACGGCGCAACACTGGCAAATGTCGGATCAAGTAAGCAGATCAGCTATACGGTCCTTCCTGGGAAGGGACTGGATGCGGAAGTGATAGCAGATGTTACCGATTTCGAAATGGATGCGGTAGCAATCAATGCAGTTAAGATGAATCTGGATGTGGACATTGATGATGCTGAACTGATGGATAAGGTGACACAGATCGTGGATGCGGCAAAGCAGTTAAATGACGGAGCAGGAACGCTTTCCGATGGAACAGATTCACTGGTAGAAGGTGGCAGCAGTCTTTCTGATGGTGCAGAGTCTCTGGACAGCGGAATTAATTCCCTGGATTCCGGTCTTGAGAGCCTGAAAAGTGGTGTCACAGATATGCAGACGGCATTGAATATGCTGGATGGCAAGTCGTCTACGCTGACCGGAGGATCGAAAGAGGTACTGACGGCGCTCCGGACGATTCAGTCACAGCTTGCGGATGTATCGGCAGATACCAGCCAGTTAGAGCAGCTTATCAGCAGTTCGGCAGCGATCAAACAGGGAATTGCAGATGCGTATAACGGGGCAGCAGCTTTGCAGTCGGGCGTATCTTATGCAGGGTATAAATCAACGATGGAAGCAAATGGTTTGAATATTGATCAGCTGAAAGCAGGGAATACAGAAGCCATTAATTCAATATCAGCTCAGATCAGTGAGTTATCTGCTACCAAAGAACAGATAAAGAGTATGCCGGGGTACGAAATCAATCCGGTAAATCAGAAACTTGTAGCACAGATAGATTCACAGATCAGCAGTCTGAATAATATTGTAACATTATTGCAGGGAAATAATGCTGCAATCGGAGGTACCGAGCAATATTTGAATGGGGTATCACAGGGAACCGGTGAACTGGTATCCGGACTGGCACAGTTAAATGATAACTATGCCACATTTGATGCAGCTGTCGGAACATTGGCAGACACAGTATCTGGTATGTCTGATAATGTCACTGCGTTAAAGAATGGAATTGATCAGCTTACCGCAAGTTACATGCAGCTGGATCAGGGAGTCAATGATTATACAGAGGGAGTGTCTGCAATTACAAAAGCATATTCCAAGATTAATTCAGGAACCGTAAGCCTTTTGAGCGGAAGTAAACAGCTGGTAAATGGTTCGAAGACATTGAAGAGTGGAACATCAGATCTGTATCAGGGAATGCTGACATTGAATGATGGAACCAAAGAATTAAAAGACGGAACGCAGGAATTCTACGATCAGACAGCTGGTATGGATACAAAGATTGAAGATACCATGAATGAGATGTTAGATTCACTCTCTGGAGGAGATTCCGAGACAACGTCCTTCGTATCTGAAAAGAACGGAAATATTGATTCGGTACAGTTCGTAATCAAGACGGATGCAATCGAGAAGAAAGAGAAAGCAAAGAAGACGAAAGAAAAGACAGAAGAGACCAGCGTGGTAGAGAAGTTCAAGAATCTGTTCAAATAAAAATGATGAGAAAGCATGTGAAGACATTTGGTTTTTACATGCTAAGAGGAGATTGACATTTGTAAAGTATGGTTTTATTATTTGAGTTAGATAGAACTAATAGTTGAGGAGATAAAACCATGGCAAAGACATCAAAAGAATATAAAAATATGTCAGTAAAAGAATTCACCAAAGCTGCGAAGATATACGATTCCGGACATTCAGGAATATACGAAATGTGTAAATATGATTATCCGAAAGTCCTTGGAGAACTGGAAAATGTAGAATTCAAAGACGTTCTGGACTGTGGATGCGGAACCGGTCCGATGGTTGAGATACTGACAGAAAAATATCCGGATAAGCAGTATACAGGACTTGATCTGACACCGGAGATGATTAAAAAAGCACAGGAAAAGAATCTGCCGAATACAGAATTCATAGTAGGGGATTGTGAGAAGCTTCCATTTACTGATGAATCTTTTGATGTGATCATCTGTACGAACAGCTTTCATCATTATCCAAATCCACAGGCATTCTTTGATAATGTTTACAGGGTACTCAGAAAAAATGGCCGGCTGATATTAAGAGATTATACTTCTACCGGAGCCGTGTTGTGGTTCATGAATCATATTGAGCTTCCGCTGGCACGGCTGATCGGACATGGGGATGTAAAAGTGTATAGAAAAGAGGAATACAAAGAAATGCTTGAAAAAGCAGGATTCACAAAGATGAAGATTCAGGCAGAAGAAAAATTCCGGTGTCATGTGGTTGCGGTGAAAACGAAATAGCAATGTCCTGGGAGTCATGCTATAATAAGAGAATCGAATTTGTAATGATTTGGGTAAAGGATTTATGAAAGTGAAATAAATCGTTCCAGGGGAATAGAACTGGCAGAAAGTATTTGCCGGAAATATAGACGGGAAGGACGATTTTTTGATGAAATATTAGAGGCAGGTGGACAGAATGCTTAATCTTACACTTCAAAAACGACAGCTTTGTGATATACAGGGACGTCTATTCGAACTGGCTTTAAAAACAGGATATGACTGTCCTGCATTTATAAAATCATTTATGAATAGCAGAGTGGCAGCAGCGTTGGACGATGTTTATGACAGATTACAGTGGGCGGGGGAAGAATACATTCTTGAAGAACTGGATGATGAAGCAGGAGGGTTAAAAAAATCTGGAATTACTTATGGTAAAGAAGTAATGTATTGGACCGGATATGTGTACCGTTACTGGCATTATTATACTGGAGAAAGCAGCAGCCAGATATATGAAATTGCAGATGAGAAAATGATGAATGAAAGCTGGCTGGGATTTCATACGTTGGACGTGGAGATGGCGATTGGGGATCTCAAAGAAATATATAATCAGAAACAAAGTAATAGATAATCAAATCAGAGATTAAGAAAAGAATCAGATCTAAGGAGCAGATGATGATCTTACATCAGAGAATGATACCGATATTAGATCCTGAATATCCTGAGACAGAGTATACAGACAGATAGAAATTTAAATATTATTCTAAAATGAGTAATCATGAAAATCAGGATAAAGGAGAAAATGGAATAATGAATAATCCGTTAAAAACATTAACGAAGAAAGAATGGATACTGTGGGGAATATCCCTTGCAGTTGTTATCATATCAAATTTGCTGACAAATAATTTTGATATACTGACTTTGATCGCAGCTATGATTGGAGTGACCTCTCTGATATTTGCAGCAAAGGGAAATGTATGGGCGCAGATTCTGATGGTAGTATTCAGCATATTATATGGAATCATCTCCTACCGTTTCCGCTATTGGGGTGAGATGATCACATATCTTGGCATGACCATGCCGATGGCAATCTGGTCAACCATCACCTGGATCAGGAACCCATCTAAAGAAAATGGAAATGAAGTAGAGATTCAGATGTTAAACAGGAAGCACGTAATAGGAATTACAGTCAGTTGTGTAATTGTGACAGGAATCTTTTATTATATTCTGTCAGCACTGAATACACCGAATCTTACGCTGAGTACCATCTCTATTGTAACAAGCTTTCTGGCAGCATCCCTTACAATGCTTCGATCTTCTTATTATGCAGTGGGATATGCAGCAAATGATATCGTGCTGATCATGATGTGGATCCTGGCATCGATGGAGAATCCGGGGTATATTCCGGTGGCTGTGAATTTTATCATTTTCTTTTTGAATGATATGTATGGATTTATGAGTTGGAAGAAGAGAGAAGTGCAGCAGGCATAGCGGATAGCGTGAAATCTGCATTTAAAGGAAAAAGGTATTGATAGAAAATTAAAGGGAATAAAAAGAACACCGTATTATATGAAATGTATAACGCTGTCTGATACAGTCATATAATATGGTGTTTTTTTGTTCGCTATGTGTTTGAAAGAATCTGTCGGTGGCAGGCCAGCTGTATATTAAGTTGTCTTTGGTGATTTATCTTTTACCGTCACAAGAACAACGCACCAGAGACTTGCAATGACTTCCGTCAGCGGGAATGTCCACCATACAGCACCAAGACCGAAGAAATGCAGAAGCCATGCCAGCGGAACTAACAGGAATACCTGGCGGAGCACAATAATAAATACGCTCTCTTTCATCCTTGCAACACCCTGCAGGTACGAGGTGATCGCAATCGTAAGTCCTGCCGGCACAAAGCTTAAAGATATCACCCGGAAAGCAAAGCATCCGATAGATAAAATTGAGCTTTCGGTGGAAAAGATGCCGAGCAATTTGTCCGGAAAGAGGATAAATATCAAAGTTGCAATGACCATGATACCACAGGATAAGATGGATGCAAATTTCAGGGCATCTCTGGTACGTTTGATTTTCCCGGCACCATAATTATAGCTGATCACCGGAAGCAGTACCTGTTGGAATCCAAGCAGCGGAATGAAAAAAAACGACTGGATTTTATAATAAAGTCCAAGTACCGTAACGGCATCTTCCGTAAACCCTTTCAGAATCATATTAAGCCCCACGATATAAAGTGTATACAAGGACTGTGTGATGATTGAGCCAATACCATTTTGATAGATTTGTCTGACTGCTGAGAATGAAAAATGACCACGGATAGAATCGTTTTTCAACACTGTGATGAATGTAATAAACATAGCAGCCCACTGTCCGATAACCGTAGCAATGGCAGCTCCGGCAATGCCGAGCTTTGGAAAGAAAGCAATTCCAAAGATCAGAAGTGGATCAAGGATGACATTTACGATAGATCCGGTTACCTGTGCAATCATCGGAATGACCATATTTCCTCTGGCCTGCAATACTTTGGTACAGATAGACTCAACAAAAAGACCGAAGGATCCGGCAAGTACAATATGTGTGTAAAGAATGCCCTGCTGACGGACAAGCGCATTTTCCGAAAAAATATGAAAATAACTGCCGGCGAGCAGATTGACGGGGATTGCAAAGATGACAAAATGGATCAGTGTCAGGACAAGCCCGGTCTTTATGTAATGGTTCTGTCTGTCCGTTTCGCCAAGACCGTCCAGTCTGGAAATCAATATATTCACCCCAGCTCCGGTACCGGTTGCCAGTGCGATCATCAGAAGCTGTACCGGATAGATAAGAGACAATGCGGTCAGCCCTTCAATGGAATATCTGGCTACGAAAAAGCTGTCTACAATATTATAAATGGACTGGATCAGCAGGGACAGCATGACCGGTGGGGATAATTTCAAAAGAATCCTGCTGATCGGTGTAGTTTCCATATCCATGAGTGTTCCTCCGTTTTGTTTGATATTTCCTATATAAAGTGCAATAACAGCATATAAAAAATCGTTCCCCCGGCAATCGACACCAGCATCTGCCGTTTCCAGATATGTAACGCGCAGGTAACAATAATCGCAAGTAATTCAGGAATTCCGTGGGTCCCCTGAAGTACGTTTACATTTCGGAGGCAGTAGATGACCAACATGCCAAAAACCGCAGATGGAAGAAACTTTCCGATGTATTGAATGAATGCCGGAGTTTCTTTATTTTCACGAAATACGATAAAAGGAAGAAAACGTGTGGTCATAGTGCCAAGAATGCAAAGACCGATAGTGATGATCTGTTGTGCAAGTGTCATATTAACGTTCCTCCTGTTCTTGAATATTATCCAGTGAATTTTTTATATCTGCAACATCCGGCGAACTTGCGGAATCCGGTACATCAAGCTTACGGCGTAAAACGGTAAGCAGCACCACGATAGTGATCATTGTCGGAATCATAAAAGAATCCGCTCCGAATATCAGCAGGCAGATGAGTGACATGCCCAGTCCAATCAAAGAAGAAATGTGATTG
The DNA here is from genome assembly GCA_050873945.1 of Dorea sp. Classification (GTDB taxonomy): domain Bacteria; phylum Bacillota; class Clostridia; order Lachnospirales; family Lachnospiraceae; genus Dorea_A. Next base: position 19,843 of record JBNMJT010000017.1, on the reverse strand, counting down.
TCTTCTTTCAGCCATTGATCCATGAAGATGACAACGAACATGGCAGTCATCACAAAGCTGATTCCGTCCGTGTTAATCTTCAATAAAGAACCGATGACTCCTCCGGTTGTCGCAGAAGCAACCCAGTAAAATTGATTTAAAAGTGTAACAAAGAACATGAACCAGCCTTTATCTACGTCTTCCGGGATGTCAGCAGTATAATTCACGGAGAATGTCTCATCGCACATACCATATATCAGATAGAACTTCTTCCATCCGGTTCCTTTGAACTTATCCAACATGGACAGCCCGTAGAACAGGTGTCTTGCCTGGATTAAAAGAGCCATAATAAACACCTGAAGCGGTGCAAATGGACTAAGCAGCATTTCTACAGCGATAAATTCCAACGAACCACCGTAGATCAGCATACTCATAAACAGCGGATAGATGAAAGAAAATCCGGATGCATTCATATAGATTCCATAAGCTGCCCCCAGAAATATGAATCCCGTCATGATGGGGATCGTGCAGGGAAAGGCAGCTTTCAGGGCTTTGCGTCTCATAAAAATAGTAATCTCCTTTGTAAGTAATATATAATAAATAGAAAGAAAAAAATTGCTTATTACTCTTTTATATTTCCCTTTTCGATGTTTTCTCTAAGTATCTGGTCTGTCACCTTATATAAAGTCTCGGAACCAAGCTGTGTTTTGCGCTGTCTTCCATATACCTGTTCGGAAGTTACCTGATGCTCACGCCAGTCGCCTCCACCGTTACTGTTATTGAGAAGCAATGGCTGCAGATTATCCATGGAATGGGCGAACTTGGATTCCGGCGTCTGGTAGTCTTCAAATTCGTCAAAAAGTGCAGTGAGTTCTTCTTTCTGGTCTTCCGGTAATAAAGAGAAGATCCGTTCTTTGGCGGCATCTTCACGGGCTTTCTGTGTCTTTAATCCTTCGGCATCGTAAGCGTAGGTATCTCCTGCGTCGATTTCTACGATGTCATGGATCAGGCACATGATCATAACTTTTGCGATATCGACCGGTTCATTGGCATAATCTTTTAACAGATAAGCCATGATCGCCATGTGCCAGGCATGTTCGGCATCATTTTCACGTCTTCCGTGTCCAGAGAGATGGGTCTGCCTTAAGATATTCTTTTCTTTATCAATTTCGAGAATGAAATCTAATTGTTGTTTTAATCTTTCATCCATTATGCATTCCTCCTTGTGTGCTCTGTATGAACAAACTATAAGATAGTATAACATAAAAGAAAGACAGATGAAAAGCAAAAACAAATAAAACATATAAAACATATTGACTTAATAGGAAAAGAATGCTAAACTCCATTTATCAAAGAAAAAATTATAGAAAGCAGGTGCAGGAAGTAATGAAACAGATATTATGCTTTGGAGATTCGAATACATGGGGATTAGACGGAGAGACCGGAAAGCGTTTTTCATGGGAAGAACGTTGGACGGGGATTTTACAGGAAAAACTGGCAGACCGGGATGTAAGGATTATCGAAGAAGGTCTGTGTGGAAGAACGACCATATTTGAAGATCCACTGCGCCTGGGAAGACGCGGGACGGAACTGCTTCCGACATTATTGGAGACACATACACCGGATGCGGTTGTGTTGATGCTTGGAACAAATGATTGTAAAACCATATTCGGAGCGTCGGCAGAAGTCATCGGGAAAGGAATTGCCAGACTACTGGATCAGATCAATCAGTACGCAGATAAGATGAAGGTTCTTGTGGTATCGCCGATCTATCTGGGAGAGAAAGTATGGCAGGACGGATACGATCAGGAATTTTCGCCTGAATCCGTGGAAGTATCGAAGAAATTAGAAGGGGTATATGAAAAAGTAGCCGGAAGATATGGAAAACGTTTCATGCGGGCGGCCGATTATGCAAGTCCGTCGGAAGCGGATCAGGAGCATATGGATGGAAAGAGTCATAAGATTCTTGCAGATGCGATTTATAGAAAATTAGAAGCAGAGATTTTGTAATCGATAGAATCAGTCGCCTTCTTTCGAATGCATGGAGATATAGATATATAAAAGATAAAAAGCCGCTGTCAGTCAATGCTGTATTCCTTTTTCACTGAATATCAGTAAAGGAATGTAGCAGGACGGAACAGCGGATTTTTTTACTTTGTATGAAATTCATTGTTTTTGGCTGTAACTTCAGCGTCCGGTTTTCCGGTAAATAATTCCATCACCGTACTCTTCGCATCAATAGCAGTAAACACACCTGCAAGAATGAACACAGCTCCGAGATATCCCATCGCCGGGAGCTTCTCATGCAGGAAGATATAGGAAAAGATTGCTGCAAATATCGGTTCCAGAGAGAATAAAAATCCCGTGTTTTCTGGTGTTGTATATTGCTGTACTACGGTCTGCACAACGAATCCATAAGCCGAGGACAGAAGTGCAAGTCCAAGAACTGAGATCCAGTCCAACGCGGTGTTCGGAAATATCGGGGATCCGAACACCAGCAGACCGATTACGGAATAAAGACAGGTGAAACCCTGCTGGTAGACTCCAAGTGCAAGTGGATCCACGTGTCTGGTAAAATAGCTGTTTAATACAATATTAATGGAATAACTGAAAGCCGAAAGCATACAGAGCAGCGTTCCGGGCTTTACAGAAAAGATATCTCCGCCGTTGATCAGAATCATTCCGATCAATACAATGATGATTCCAAGTATGACGCCGCGTTCCGGCAGCTTGCGGGAAATAACCGCGTGGATGATAGGAACAAGCACAACGGTCGTGCTGAGGATAAATCCACTCTGTGAGGCGGTAATTGTATTTAATCCATAAAGGATGGGAGTAAGATTCGTAAAAAGCAGCAATCCTGTGATGGCACTGTAAAGTAAAAGCCTTTTATTTACATTCAGCAATCTTTTGAAAAATATAGGTACCAGGATCAGAAATGCAATTCCTGTACGCAGAGCCATCAGCATCAGAGGGGAAAGTCCCTCAATTCCAAGTTTCATAAATATATAAGAAGTGCCCCATGCCATAGAGCAGGTTGTAAGAATCAGATTGGCTTTTTTTGTCGACATAATCTGTGATTCCTCCTATGTAAGTGTTATCTTGATTTTTATTATAAAGCAGAATAGAATATAAGTAAAATTCATATTTGTCATGATGAGAATAAGAAAAACTGATATAAGATGTAGATAGAATGTAGAGTCATAACGCAAAAATATGTCATGCGTTGTACCATAAAAATTGGTCAGAGAGTAATACGAAAAATATAATACAGGGGAACATAGAGTGAATGAGATATTCAAAATATACAATTTTTTTAAAAGTAGTGGAACTGGGGAATTTTTCGAAAACAGCAGATTTTTATAAGTATTCCCAGTCGGCAGTCACACAGATTGTGAAAGCATTGGAAGCAGAACTTCAGATGACACTGTTAAAACGAAGTCACGCAGGTGTATGCCTGACTTCGGACGGAGAACAGATCCTTCCCTATATCCGGGAACTTGCAATGGCAGAAGAAAAAATGTGGGAAAAAGCCGGAGAGATCACAGGAATGGACCGGGGACTGATCCGGATCGGTGTATTCAGCAGTATTGCGTGTCACTACCTGCCGGGAGTGATGAAAGAATTCCGAAAATTATATCCGGGAATTGATTTTGAACTGCATACGGGAGATTATTCCAAGATCGAGCAGTGGATTGCCGAAGGGCTGGTGGATTTTGGATTCCTGATCCGGCCGGTGCGGACGGATTATGACACCATTGACATTATGTCGGATGAAATGCTGGCTGTTCTTCCCAAAACGCATCCAATGACAGAAAAATCGGAGATACCATTAAAAGCATTTGAAGAGGAGTCGGTTATACTACTTCAGGAAGGCGGCAATCAGGAAATCGAAGAACATTTCAGAAAGAATAAGATCGCACCGCACATTTCTTATTATTCAGGGGACGATTATGCAGTGATGTCGATGGTGGAAAATGAGCTGGGAATCGGGATACTGTCTGAACTGGTGATGAAAAGATGCGATTACCATATTGTAACAAGAAGTCTGAAGCCGGGGTTACACCGGGAGATTGTGATCGCAGTGAAGAATGAGAAGAATGCTTCGGTAGCAGTAAAGAAATTCCTGCAATTTGTAAGAAAAAATTCTTGATTTGTAATTTACTGGTTGATTATTTTTATCTTTTTGAAAGTATTGATTCGTGCATTTTCAAGTAATAAAATATAGAAAAAAGGATATCGTATATCTACGAATAGCTATAAGTAACGATATGTTAGAAAGGAAGCCTTAGCAATTGCTGGAAAAATTAAAAGAACTTGGAATCAGAGATGATCTGATCCGTGAAATAAAAGAATATAGGGAAACATATCCGGTAGAACAGGAATATGGTTCAAGAATCCCGAAGCTGGAACAATTTTACTATGGAAAAGAAGTCTGGGAACAGGCGATTACCGCAATATTGTGTGGAGAAAATATTCTGCTGGCAGGTCCGAAAGCAACGGGGAAAAATCTGTTCGCTGAGAATCTGGCAGGAGTGTTTGCAAGACCGCGCTGGGACGTGTCTTTCCACGTGAATGTGGATGCGGCATCTCTGATCGGGATGGACACATTCCGGGGAGGAGAGGTGACGTTCAGACCGGGACCGGTGTATACAGCGGCAAAGGCCGGCGGATTTGCCATATTGGATGAGATCAACATGGCAAAAAGTGAGGCAATGGCAGTACTTCATGCGACACTGGACTTCCGGCGGACGATTGATGTTCCGGGATACGAACGTATGGAATTACATCCGGCAACGAGATTCATTGCGACGATGAATTACGGATATGCGGGTACAAAAGAGCTGAATGAAGCACTGGTATCTAGATTTGCAGTGATCCAGATGCCAATGATTTCAAAGGAAAGTCTGATCAAATTAATAAGAAAACATTATCCGGACATCCGGGAAGAAGGAGCAGGAGAACTGTCATCCATGTTTCTGGAATTACATAAGAAATGTGAAAATGGAGAGATATCTTCCAAGGCATTGGATCTGCGCGGACTTTTAGGGGCAGTCGGATTAATGGAAAAAGGACTGAATATATTTACAGCGCTGGATATGGGAATCACCAATAAAACATTTGATACATATGAACAGACCCTGATCCGTGATACGATCCGTACAAGAATCTCGAAGAAAACGATGAGAAAAGATCTGTTTATAAAATGATATCTGGCATCTGATTTGATATTACGAAGTGCTTATTAGAAATGTTGTCTGAACAACAGAAAATAAAAGCGGGAAAGTAGTGTATTGCAACATGGAAGAAATAGAAGAACAGGAATTAAGAGAAGCAAAAAGAGCACGCAATTTCATATGGGCGGCGGCAGAAAATTATGAACTTGAACCACTTTTCCTTGCATTTGTACCGGACGGAACGGCGGATATGTATCTGAATCTGATTATCGGTCTGACTTACAAATGGTATGATCAGGAGAAAATAGATGATTTTTTTAATCAGTTGGGAGGAAAAGACCGGGAGCTGTATGAAGGTCTTCTTTGGATCGGACTTGAGAATGCACTGTATCAAAAAGAAAGAAAAATGAGATCGGCAATGGAAGATCTGCGAAGAGAATATGCCGTGGATAATTTGAAGCGGTACAGGAATCAGAAAGAATACGCAAGGATAGAGCAGATCCGGAATGCACATTGCAGAGAAATTCTGGGACAGCTTTCTGGATTGAATATAGAAGAGGAAGAAATCCTGCGTGCATTTTCCTATACAGAAGAGATGACAACAGAAGAGATTCTGGAACAGACACGGGAAAATCTCTGGAAATATTTTTCCTACCGCCCGGCAAAAACTGTGAAAAAAGAAGGTGTTTATTTTCTTCAGAAGGTTGCAGGAGCATTCCATTCTGTTGGAAAAGTGAGCGCCACATATGTACGGGCGAAGAATTATGAAGATAAAGACGCAGGCGGTGAGGGAAAAGCAGGAGCTGTGGATCGGTCGAAGCATTATCTGGTACAGTTCTCGTTAAAAAATGATCCGGAAGAAGCAAGAAAGTATGTGGAGGCCTGTTTTGGAAAGAGTATGTATCCGCAGGCAGAACAGGAAAGAATAGAGCGGAAGATATGTGTGGACAAGCATAAGAACTGCCATGTGTTATTTACAAGAGGCAATTCGACTGAGGATTCTGGGAAAAAGAAGCTTGGAAATTATGAAAAGTTATCTGTGGTGAACGTTGCAAAAAAAGAAAAAAGAGAAATTCTGGAATTTCAAAAAGAATCTGCGCTGCAATACGAGCGGAATAAACAGTATTATGAGAAGAATCACGCAATATACCGAAATAGTGTAAGGAAACTTACAGAGAAATTACGCATCTGTCTGGAGACACAGGATGAGACATTTCCGGAGATGGCAACGCACGGGAAGATCAATCCGAGGGAAGTGTGGAAAGCAGTCTATCTGGATAATCCAAGAGTGTTCGAACGGAAAGAAGAAGTGGAGATCCCGGGATTCTCAGTGGATATTCTGATCGATGCATCTTCTTCCAGAAAGCAGATGCAGGAACAGATTGCGGCTCAGGCATATGTCCTGGCAAAGAGTCTGGATGCATGCGGCATATCGGCACAGATTTATTCTTACTGCAGTATCCGGGGATTTACCGTGATGCGGATATTTAGAAATTATGAAGAAGAGCAGGCTGGAAATGAAGTATTTCGATATGTTGCGGCAGGAAATAACAGGGACGGACTCGCTCTGCGTGCGGCAGGACATCTGATGGAAGCAAGTAAAAAATCAAGAAGAATTTTACTTGTACTGACGGATGCAAGTCCTATGGATGACCAGAACATTGGCGAAGGAGCTTTTTATACGAATAAAGAATATACTGATCAGCCAGCAGTAGAAGATACGGCAAGAGAAGTGCAAATGTTAAAACAAAAAGGAATTCAGGTTATAGGAATCTTCATGGGAAGTGCGAAAGCCGGAGAAACAGCTGCGGAGATATTCGGCCGGGAGCTGGTGCGGATTCAGAATATTAATGATTTTGCCGGGGCAGTGGGGAGAGTGCTAAGTGAAGTGATAAAAAGTTCATTATAATGCCATGCATGCGAAAGGAACTGACAGGAATGAAAAATCTTTTTTGTGTGTCCATATGGTTTGGAAGGTGCATATATTATAAGAAAAGTATCTGGAGTTAATATTATGACCAGTCAGAAACTAGAAAATCTTTTAAACCTTGCATTGGATTCCACGGAAGATGAGCGGGAAAAATCCTTGAACTTAAATGTTGGATATGACCCACTTGACCGGGAATGGGATCTGATCATCAAATATTCCGGAAGTCTGGATCGTGTCAAAGCGATTGCATCCAGAGTAACAGAACTTCAAAATGAATATGCAGTTATCCGAATTGCAGAATCTAGAATCCATACATTATCGGGAATTCCGGAAGTAGAATATGTAGAAAAACCAAAGCGGCTGTTCTTTCAGGCAGCAGAAGGAAGGCGTGTGTCTTGTATCAATACGGTACAGGATACACGCCTTTCGCTGTATGGACAGGGAATATTGATTGCAATCATAGATTCGGGAATCGATTATGCGAATATGGATTTTCGAAATGTGGACGGAAGCACGCGGATCCGGTATCTGTGGGATCAGTCTCTGAATCCGGCAGATGGGGAAACTGTACCGGAAGGTTATGGAATCGGTGTGGAATATACCAAAGAACAGATAGATGTGGCTCTAAAAGCTCAGACAATAGTGGAAAGGATGAGAATGGTAAGAAGCCAGGATATTTCCGGACATGGCACGGCAGTGGCGGGAGTGGCAGCAGGAAATGGAAGCAACAGCGGAGGACGTTATGCCGGAGTTGCCACGCAGAGTGAATTGATCGTTGTAAAACTTGGTAATCCCATGCAGGAAGGTTTTCCAAGAACGACAGAGCTAATGATGGGAATCGATTATGTAATAAGAAAAGCACTGGAACTTCGGATGCCCGTAGCTGTGAATATCAGCTTTGGAAATACATATGGCGGACATGACGGGACGACACTGCTGGAGCGGTATATAGATGACGTATCGAATATATGGAAGAGTGTGTTTTGCATCGGAACAGGAAACGAGGCAGCAAGTGCCGGGCATACTTCCGGGAGAATTACTTCGGAAGGAGAAGAGACGGTCCAGCTTGCAATTCAGAGCAGACAGCCGTCGATCAGTATCCAGATATGGAAAGAATATACGGATCAGATAGAGATTTCTCTTATCAATCCATCGGGAGTGCGGGTCGGACCGGTACCGGAGGTATTGGGACCGCAACGTTTCCAGATCGGTCAGACAGAAATATTGCTTTATTATGGAAAACCAAGTCCGTACAGTACCTCTCAGGAAATCTACGTAGATCTGCTTCCGGTAGAAAGTTATCTGACGGAAGGAATCTGGAGGATTGTCTTAAGTGCAGGCAAGATCGTGACAGGTCAGTATGAAATGTGGCTTCCAAGTGACAATGTATTGAATCGTGGAACAGGATTCTTATTTCCGACAGATGCGACAACACTGACTATCCCGTCTTCGGCAAGTCGTGCGATATCTGTAGGTGCATATGATGCAAGAACATTTGCGTATGCGGACTTTTCGGGAAGAGGATTTACCCGACTTATGAACCTGGTGAAGCCTGATCTTGTGGCACCGGGAGTGGAGGTCGTGACAGCAGCGGCAAGAGGCGGATATGCCGCATTTACCGGAACATCCTTTGCTACGCCATTTGTGACGGGAAGTGCGGCGCTTTTGATGGAATGGGGGATTGTGAGAGGGAACGATCCTTATCTGTATGGGGAGAAGGTGAAGGCATATCTGAGGCGGGGAGCGAAAGAACTGCTGGGATTTGAGGAGTATCCGAATGAGGAGGTGGGGTATGGGGCGTTATGTACAGCACAAAGCTTTCCAAATTCTCAAATTGACTAGACTGTGTTTAACAAATTTGAGAATTCTTCAAAGCATGATGAAATTTTTTATGCAAGCTAGATTTTTAAGTGGTCGAATTCAATTACTTTAGAGTAGGATAATCATTTCAAAAGTGCTAAAATAAAATCATCATACATAAAGTGAGGCGTAAAAAATGAAAAAAATCAAATGGGGCGTCATAGGAACTGCAGGAATAGCCAGAAGCTGCACCATCCCCGGAATGCAGCAGGCAGACAACTGTGAATTATATGCAATTGCCGGAAGAAATATAGACAAAGCAGAACAATTCAAAGAAGCGTTTGGATTCGAAAAAGCTTATGGAAATTACAAAGAACTGTTAGACGATCCGGAAGTGAAAGCAGTGTACATTGCACTGCCGAATACTTTGCATTATGAATGGGCAGTGAAAGCCATGCAGAGCGGTAAACATGTACTGTGTGAAAAGCCACTTGCACCGAGTGAACAACAGGTAAAAGAGTTATTTGATACAGCGAAAGAGAATCACGTATATCTTATGGAAGCTTTTGCATATCTGCATAGTCCTTATATCACTGCAATCAGAAAAGAGATAGAAGAAGGGACGATAGGAGAAGTCCGTTACATAGATTCGGCATTCATTACTTCAGATTATAAGAAGGAAAATATCCGGATGAGACGGGAGACACTTGGCGGATGTACTTATGATCTGGGCGTATACAGCACAAGTCTGACATTGACAATGATGGACGAAGAACCGAAGAACATTAAGGCTTCTGCAGTCTTTTCGGAAGAACAGGTTGATAAGCTGACATCTGTAGTTATGGAATTTGCAGACGGAAAGAAAGCAGCATTTACCTGTGGTATGACGCTTGCAACAGAGCAGGACAGACGTCTGGACCGTCTGGAGATAGATGGAACGAAAGGAAGTATTACAGGAACCAGATTTGCTTTCAATGGTGACGGTGAATTAAGTTATACGATTCGTACGGCTGATGGAAGGGAAGAAGTAAAGACGATAGAAGTTCCGCAGAATTATCGTCTGGAAGCAGAACAGTTTGGAAGATGTATTGCAGAGGGTGAAATGCCGACGGTTGCGGAAGAGTTTTCACTGAAAAATGCAAGACTTGTTGATCGGATCCTGAAGGAGATCGGATATTAAGATGAAAAATGTTGAAAAGATAAAGACTCCGATCGGAATCATTTCTATTTATAAAAATGAAATACCAGAAAGTTATCAGTGTACAGAGAAACCGGAAATTGTGTATCTCGACGAGATACACATTCGAATCCGGACAATAGATCAGTCAGTCGCATGGGGAAACGAATTGTATTCTCCAAGACTTCATCAGAGTTGTATGAATCCTGAAAATATTACATTATATCCACTGGAGATTGATTGGAATGGGGATAAAGTTACGATTTCAGATCATTACAGGACGAAAGAGTGGATAACAGGAGAAGAACTGCCGGAAATTCAGGAATGGTGTCCGCGATTAAAAAAATTAAGGTGTAATCCCTGCAGGAATTGTGGAAGATGTTAAAAGATCATAAGATGAAGAAAGAAATAAAAATATAAAAAGAAGGAGAAAAGATATGAATTACTCAGAATGCATAGAAAATGCAAGAACACGCATTGGAAATTACTGTAAGGCCTGTCCGGAGTGTAACGGACGTGCATGTAAGAATCAGATGCCGGGACCAGGCGCTAAAGGAATCGGGGATACGGCTATCCGCAACTATGATAAATGGAAAGAAATCCGTGTCCAGATGGATACGATTGCGGAGAATAAACCAGTGGACACATCACTGGAACTCTTTGGTCAGAAGTTCCGGTATCCAGTTTTTGCAGGGCCGGTTGGGGCAGTAGGATTACATTACGGAGACTGTCTGGATGATGTGGCATATAATGATATTCTGGTGTCAGCATGTGCAGAAAATGGGATTGCGGCATTTACGGGAGATGGCGTAGACAGCAATGTAATGACTGCAGCGACAAAAGCAATTAAAACTGCAGATGGAATTGGAATTCCGACTGTAAAACCATGGAATATAGATACAGTTGCAGAGAAGATGAAGATGGTTCATGAATCAAAGGCATTTGCAGTGGCAATGGATATCGATGCAGCAGGACTTCCATTTCTTAAGAATATGGAGCCGCCGGCAGGAAGCAAGACAGTGGAAGAACTGGAACAGATTGTAAAAATGGCAAGTACACCGTTTATTGTAAAAGGTGTTATGACAGTCAGAGGAGCCCTCAAGGCGAAAGAGGCAGGGGCAGCTGCAATTGTAGTATCGAATCATGGCGGTCGTGTGCTGGATCAGTGTCCGGCAACTGCGGAAGTATTGGAAGAGATTGCCCAGGCAGTAGGGGATTCCATGAAAATCTTCGTGGATGGTGGAATCCGAAGTGGCGTAGATGTATTCAAGGCTCTGGCGCTGGGTGCTGATGCAGTGATCATTGCAAGACCATTTGTAACGGCTGTTTACGGAGGTGCGGAAGAAGGCGTGAAGTCTTACATAGACAAGATAGGAACCGAGTTGGAAGATACCATGAAGATGTGTGGAGTGACGAGCCTGGATGAAATTACCAGAGAGTGTGTTTGGAAAAAATAATTATCGGATAAAGTACCAGTAGGGACAGGAAAAAAGCCAAAAAACCCCGTCCCCCTTGACCAGTTACCCTCACAGTATTACAATAAAAAAGTTGTACTGAGGAGGAATGATTATGTTAGAGCAAGTCAAGGGAGAAAAAGAGTTACCTGTGATCAGGGGAGAACTGGCGTTGCTGGTTGTTGTGATCATCAACAGTCTGGGCGTTGTATTAATGCTTCATTCCGGTTCCGGAATATCGGCGATATCCAGTGTACCGTATGCATTTTCAGAAGTATTTACCAGACTGTCACTGGGTACCTGGACTTATATTTTTCAGGGAGCGCTGGTATTATCACTGATGATCCTGAGAAAAAAATTCGTACCACCATATTTGTTCAGCTTTGTAGTTGGCTTTGCGTTCAGTGAGATGTTGGATGTACATAAGCTTTGGGTAGACACTCTGCCGACATCAATCCCGGAACGGGTATTATATTTTGTGCTTAGTTACATTTTACTTTGTATAGGCATCGCACTGTCGAACAGATGCGGCCTTCCGATTATTCTGACGGATTTATTCCCGAGAGAACTGGCAGACATTACAAGTGCCAGATATTCGAGAATCAGGGTGTCGTTTGATGTGATCTGTCTGGCGGTGACAGCACTTATGCCCGGCCTGCTTCTGGGACATTTGGATGGACTCGGAGTTGGAACGATCCTGGCAGCTTTTACAATGGGAAAAGTAATCGGACTGATCGGCGACTGGATGGATCAGCGTGTAAGATTTGTATCATTTATGTCTAAGTAATTAATTTGTGTCAAAAGAAAGAACAGAGTATCTCCGGCACTTTATGTGCGCGAAAGATACTCTGCTTTTTTATTTTTCTATATTCCACATTTTCAGAAAATCCCGGATTTCATCAGGCAGTCGTTCTTTTCTCCATGCAAGAAGAATCTCCGTCGTAAGATCGGTATCGGAAATCATGCATGGCCTGAGTTTTTGAGAAAGTGTCTGCATAGATGCGGGAAGAATCGCAATTCCAAGCCCTTTTTCGGCCATAGTCATGGCAGTGCGGGCATCCCCGCAGGTAAAATAGATATCACACACAAGTCCGGCACGTTCAAATGCTGAGAGCATATATTTCTGGTAACGTTGTGAAAGAATTAGAGGCTGTTCGGAAAGTTCCTGTAAAGGAATAGAATCCCGACCCTTAAGGAGGGGATATTCCGGAACTGCCATTGCCATGAGACTTTCTTTTAAGAGTGTATGGGTTTCACATCCGTTCAGAGCGATGGGGGTTCGCAAAGTGGTCAGGTCGATGACATGATTTTCCAATTGGTCTTTCAGAGTAAAGGTGGATCCTTCATGGACATCAAAGTGTACTTGTGGATATTTCTTTGAAAAACGTAAAAGGTGGTCTGACATCATCGATACCGTAGAAGGTGTCATTCCAAGGTGTAACGTTGCCGACTGACTGGATTTTATCACTTCTCGTTTGGCAAGATCGGAAAGCATCAGCAGATTACCGGCCTGTTCGTAAAGAGTCTTACCGGCCTCGGTGAGTGTGATACTTTTTTTCCCACGTAGAAGAAGTGGTACCTGAAGTTCTTCTTCAAGCATTTTGATCTGATAGCTGAGTGGTGGCTGGGTCATGTGAAGATCTCTTGCAGCCCCACTGATCGTTCCGGCATCAACGATAGCACGGAAATATTCTAATTGTTTGAGTTCCATGGCATCTCCTTTTTATAAAACTTACTGTGTGGGTATATACGGAAAATATAGTTACATATGGTGTAAGGTGTAATTATAAACCATATAAAAAATGTTGAATAATGATATAAAAACAATAATTTACATATATAATAACCAATGTTATACTAAAAACGCAAGAAAAAGAAAGGAAATAAGTAGAAAATGAAGAGAATTGATTTCGAAAATGGAACGGTAACAGGGAACATTCTTGGAGCTGCTCTTCCAATGCTTGTTGCCCAGCTTTTAAATCTGCTGTATAACATTGTAGACCGTGTATACATTGCGCGTATCCCGCATGTGGGAACAGCGGCACTTGGAGCGGTTGGAATATGTTTCCCACTGATCATGATCATTACAGCTTTTGCAAACCTGTTCGGCGGTGGCGGTGCGCCGTTGTTTTCAATTTACAGAGGAAAGAAGGAAGAGAAGACTGCAGTCAGAATCATGAATACATCGTTTTCTATGGTCTGTGTCAGTGCGGTATTGCTGATGATCATAGGATTCCTTTTTGCACATCCGATTTTGAGGGTATTTGGAGCTTCGGAAGATGCACTTGCCTATGCATATCCATATATGATGATTTATTTGATCGGCACACTGCCTTCGATGATTGCGGTGGGAATGAATCCGTTCATTAATGCACAGGGATACTCAGTGGTAGGCATGTCTTCGGTCGCGGTCGGAGCAGTTGCGAATCTGATCCTGGATCCGCTATTTATTTTTGTTCTGGGATTTGGTGTACGGGGAGCAGCAATTGCAACGGTATTATCACAGACGATGTCAGCAGTGGTTGTATATATCTTTCTTTCGAGAAGAGCGGAGTTGAAAGTCCGGCTTTTAAAGAAAGAAGAGATCAGAGAATGTGTTGGATATGCAAAGAATATTGTAAGCCTTGGCATGGCCGGATTTATCATGCAGCTTACAAATAGTCTGGTATCAATCTGCTGTAATAACGTACTTTCGGTTACCGGTGGAGACATTTATATTTCCGTTATGACGATTATTACCAGTGTACGGCAGCTGGTAGAGACGCCGATCCATGCAATGAATGAAGGTACCTCTCCGATCCTGAGTTATAATTACGGAGCGCGACGGCCGGGACATGTCAGAAAAGCGATGGTTGTTCTCGCAGTTATGATCCTGGTCTATACCGGTGTGATGTGGGGCAGTATTATCGTGATCCCGGAAGTGCTGATCCGGATATTCAGTTCAGATAAGATGTTACTGAAAGATGCAGTTCCTGCATTAAAACAATATTTCTCAGCATTTATTTTTATGGATCTGCAGTATATGGGACAGACGGTATTCAAGTCATTGAATAAGAAGAGACAGGCGATCTTCTTCTCGATACTTCGAAAAGTCGTGATCGTAGTTCCGCTGACTTATCTGATGCCGTATGCATTACATATGGGAACGGACGGTGTATTTCTTGCAGAACCGGTATCGAATGTGATTGGAGGAAGCCTTTGCTTTATCACGATGTTGTGTATTGTGCTGCCGGAGTTAAAAAGAATGGAAGAAAGATCATAAAGACAATATCCGGGAGATACTGAATGAAATTTATCAGTGTCTCCCGGTTTTTTTTGCGAATTACCAGATAATAATACAAACATAATGGAAAACAGGGAAAGAATTTGATAAAATAAAAGACAGTATGATTCTGGAAAAGAGCAGGTATAAAGGGGAAACGTATGTCTGGAGAAAGAGTAAGTGTTAAGAAGATCAATATTATGGTAGCCGTCATATTTGTTATTATACTGGGAGTCAGTGTGGCATTGCAGATCAGTATGAATAAAAAGAATGCAGTCATGTCCTGTGATATTACAATGGACCGGGCAGAAGATGTCATCAAATATTATGGCGGAAAAGGAAAAGGTATCGAAGATTTTATAGATAAAATGCCGTATACAGATATTATAACAACTTATATTGTGGAAGATACAGGAGAAGATACACCTATACATACGTTGAAAGAACCAGGCAGGAGATACTATGGTGTGACGGATATGGATGATGAGAAAAGCTATATGGTCAGCGAAATCTGTGAAGGGTACAAGCTGGCGGTCACTTATCCGGTCAATACGGCAAATGCCAATATTGTTACGATGACATTGATCCTTGTGACGGCACTTTTGTGTGCCCTGCTCATCATCAATGTGGTTGTTGTCCGTACATTTAATGAATTAGAAAAGAGCAGAAAAGAACTGGAAGATACGAATATGATTGTTGCAAATGCAGGATTTGGGACATGGTATATTACTCTGGAAGACGGGAAAAAGCCAAGGATGAATGCAAATTCCAAGATGAAGGAAGTGCTTGGAGTAGAAGGGATGAATCTGTCTGAAGAGGAGATATATGATTACTGGTATTCCAGAATTCCGGAAGAAGCAGTGGAGTCGGTACAGGCAAGTGTACAGGAGATGCTGGACGGAAAAGTATCGGAGAATACTTATCAGTGGAAGCACGAAGAGAAAGGAATGATCTATGTACGCTGTGGCGGTGCGGCATATAAGATGGAAGATAAAGTACAGGTGCTGGGAGGATATCACAGTGATGTGACAGATATTGTACTGGAGGATCAGAAAAGACAGAGAGAACTTAAATCTGCCAAAGAAGAGGCGGAAAGAGCGAATGCGGCGAAGACAAGCTTTTTGTCCAGAATGTCACATGATATACGGACTCCGCTTAATGGAATTATGGGACTTTTACAGATTGATGACAAGCATGAAGATGATAAAGAACTGTTGAAGACGAACCGGGAAAAGATAACGGTTGCTGCGAACCATCTTCTTGCATTGATCAATGATGTCCTTCAGATGAGTAAGCTGGAAGATGGAAGAGTAGAACTGGCACATGAGGCTTTTGACCTGAGAAAGCTGGCATATGATGTGCTTACAATGACAGATATGAGAGCGGCAGAATCGGGACTGACTTTGAATTACCAGGATCCGGAGAAAATCATAGAGTATCCTTATGTATATGGAAGCCCGATCCATTTAAGACAACTGTTTTTGAATATATACAGTAATGCGATCAAGTATAATAAAGTAGGAGGAAGTATTAATACAGAGTTCCGGGTAATAAGCAGGGAAGATCACAGGGTTACCTATCAGTGGATTATTGCGGATACCGGCATTGGTATGAGCCAGAAATTTATAGAGCAAATATTTGAACCATTTGCCCAGGAGCATTCGGATGCGCGAAGTATCTATAAAGGAACCGGACTTGGAATGGCGATTGTAAAATCACTGGTTGATGCAATGCATGGTACGATCGAAGTGAGCAGTGTAGAGAATGAAGGAAGCACATTTACGATTACACTTCCGTTTGAAATTGCGGAAAAGTATGCGGTGAAGGATAAGAAAGAACAGACAGAAAATGTGGATATTACAGGAAAGAAACTTCTGATGGCGGAGGATAATGACCTGAATGCAGAGATTGCGCAGGTACAGTTAGAAGAAGCAGGAGCCAGCGTTACCGTAGTGGGAGACGGAAAGCAGGCACTGGAAATGTTCAGAGATAATCCGGAGGGGACGTTTGATGCTATCCTGATGGATATCATGATGCCGGTGATGGATGGACTCGCAGCGGCCAGGGCAATCCGTGCGGTTGAAAGAGCAGATGCAGGCACGATTCCGATCATCGCAATGTCTGCCAATGCATTTGAAGAAGACGCAAGGAAGAGTATGGAAGCAGGAATGGATGCGCATCTGGCGAAACCATTGAAGATAGAACAGGTAATGGCAATGATCGTAAAGTATTGTGACTAGATTGACGGACGCCACAGTTGAATGATTCTGACGGAGAAAGGATTATGAGCAGTAAAGATAAAAAGATTTCAAAAATTACAAGAGGACTGATGATGCTCCTGACGGTCATACTGATCGCGCTGTTTCTGACGATCATGGTTCTGGTGAGCAAGATTCAGGGAACAGCCCGGGTCGTGAACTATGCAGGACTGGTGCGTGGAAAAACGCAGCGTATCATCAAACTGGAGAATGCAAAAGAACCACAGGATGAGATGATCGAATCGGTATCGTCTTTCATAGAAGGACTTCGTTATGGAAGTGATAAGCTGAATCTGGTCCGTCTGGATGATAAGGCTTTTCAGAATAAGATGGAAGAACTGGATGAATACTTTCAGGAACTGAAAAAAGAGATTCTTCTGGTCCGGGAAAATGGATATGAGAATACAGATATTATTGCAAAAAGTGAAGAGTTCTTCGGCATCTGTGATGAGGCGACAGGACTTGCGGAAGAGTACTCGCAGAAGAATGCGACTGCACTGGACCGGCTGGAGAAGATTGTTATTGCAGACATTATTGGTCTGATATGCCTGCTTGGATATGAACTGGTCAAAGCAGTAAAGTATGCAGCTCAGAATAAAGCGCTTAAGAAAAAAGTGTATCTGGATGAGGCAACAGGTCTTCCGAACAAGAACCGGTGTGAGGAAATCCTGGATGGAGAACTGACGGATGGTGAGAACGGAGCAACGGCTTTGTGCGTATTTGACCTGAATAATCTCCGTATCATCAATAACAGGCTCGGACATGAAAAAGGGGATGAATACATCCGGTCATTTGCTGTTCAGTTAAGAAAAGCCCTGCCGGAAGAATACTTTGCAGGACGAGACGGAGGAGACGAGTTCATCGCTGTACTTGAAGACGTAAATCACGAGCAGGTGCGGAATATATTAGAAAAAATCCGTTCGGAGATTGCGGAATATTCCAGAGAGCATCCGGAGATGCCGATCAGTTATGCGGTAGGATACGCATTATCATCGGATTTCGAAGGATGTACGATGCGGGATCTTTTCCGGTACGCGGATAAGAATATGTATGTAGATAAGAATCAGGCGAAGATGAAAGAAGCAGCAGACCGCCGTGCACTTCATATACAGATTCTGGATGGAATCAAACAACAAGGATATCATTTTTCGGACTGCCTGTATTGTGACGCCATGCAGGATCAGTATTCGATCCTGAGAGCGAGTTCTAATTTTTTCCTTGCGGATGACGGAAGTTATTCGGGCGCGGTAGAACAGATCGTACAGGAACTGGCAGATGATTCGTCCAGAAGAAAGATGTGGGAACAGCTGCAGCTTCCGAAGATCATCTCAAAACTTTCGGAAATGGAAGAAAAAACAGCAAAATATGAACTGCCATATTGTTGTCGGAGAGGCGAAGATGTTCTGAGAGGCCGTATGACATTCCTTCGTCTGGACAGTACGGCAACCGGAGAGATGCATCATTTCATTGTGGGCTTTGAAGTATTTCATGATATGAAGCAGATGCTGGAAGATGAGAAAATACAATTAGAGCAATATTATGAACAGATGAAACAGTCTATTCTGGAAAACAGTAATTATGTAGAAGCGCTTTTGGAGACGGCAGAAGCTTTGTATACTGTGAATCTGACGGAGGATTGCCTGGAACGGACATTTTATCATAAGAAGAAAGAAGACAGGACATTCGATCTGAAGACGGATCTTCCATGTTCGTATGATGCATACTGCAGGGAGAGACGGAAGTATATTACGGAAGATACACAGGAAACGTATAGGATTGTAGATACGTCTAGAAGTCTTTTGGACAGGTTTTACGCCGGTGAGAAACAGGTTACGGTAGAATATCAGGAAAGAAACAAGAATGGAAAAGAGATATGGATACAGAAGACAGTTCTGATGTCTCAGGATATGATCTATAATAATGAAAAGGAGCGGGAACAGACGGTAGTCCGCGGAATTATTATGTTCCGTAATACTTCGGAATTTCATGAAAAGGATCAGAAAGAAAAAGAGGAATTACAGATTGCTTATGAAAAGGCCGATCTGGCCAGCAAAGCTAAGACAGAATTTCTGAACCGGATGAGTCATGATCTGCGTACCCCGATCAATGGGATTCTTGGAATGATACAGATGATCCGGAAAAACTGGAACGAACAGGAGAAACTGAAAGATTACGTAGATAAAATTGAGATATCGACAAGACATCTGATCGATCTGGTCAATGACGTGCTGGATATGAGTAAGATTGAATCTGGTCATATGAAAGTCCACGAAGAAGTATTTGATATTGCAGAGCTTATGAAAGAAGTTGCAGTATTGATGCAGGGACAGCTGGAAGAGACTGGGATTACGCACCGGAAGCACAGAGCGAATATCCAGCATACAATGTTAAAAGGAGATACGCTGCAGCTTCAGAGGATAATGATGAACCTGTTCAGCAATGCGGTGAAATATAACAAAAAGAATGGCACAATTGATACATATGCAAGTGAGATATCCTGTGACGGGAAAATTGTTGTCTATGAATTTAAAATCGCAGATACTGGAATTGGTATGAGTAAAGAATTTATAGAAAATGAATTATTCCAGCCGTTTACACAGGAAAAAGCAGATGCAAGAACAAAGTATAAAGGCACCGGACTTGGAATGTCGATCGTAAAAGGCCTGATCGAAAGGATGAACGGAGAAATCCAGGTAGAGAGTACTCCGGGAGAAGGCACTGAGATCACGTTCCGTCTTAGATTTGCACTGGCGCAGGAAGAAAACGGTAAGAAGAAAACGGACGGGAACGGAGAACAGGATGACCT
>JBNMJT010000016.1:0-30249 GCA_050873945.1 Dorea sp. | reverse complement strand
TGCCATTACAGTGTTTGAACAGTCTGAGCAGTTACCGATCAGAATGTATTCACATTTATCTTTCTTGAACTGCATATTGTTCTTAACCTGTCCAGGACAGTTACCAGGTCTTAAGCACTTCAGAGGTGCTCCCGGTTTGTTTTCAATTGCCTGTTTACATTTGCACATAGATACTACTTTGGCATTCATCTTAGAAGCGATCTCACGCATACGCTCTTCGCTTCCTCCGCAAGCACATACGAGGATTCCCATTGTTGCTCCGTGGAGATCCGGGAATTCAACTGTAACAAGAACTGCTCCTGTTGTCTTTGTTGTAGGTGCATCTAATGTAGTAGATTTTCCTGTGAAAGCTCCACCCATGATGATCTCACCATATTTTCCGTCGATTCCGCCGGCTTTTTCAATCATCTCTCCAACGCTTACACCAACCGGTACGTCAAAGAATACGTGTGCTTCATTTCCACCGTTTAATTTACCACGAACTGTCATGTTCTTGCTGATACAAGGTTTCTTTTCATCAACCGCTTCAGCGATCTTACAGACTGTCTCTACGTTGATAACAACGGATCTTGCTGCTGATGGAAGCTGTGTAGTTGTGAGTAATACCCCAAGACACTCTCTTACTACCGCACGTTCCTCACCCATCGGGTAAATATCAGCCATCAGGTGCATCTTGATATCAGGCTCGTTCTCAAGAGCTTTCTGTAATACCTTGATTGCTTTGTGATGTTTCTTCTTAATAGCAATGATTGCTTTCTTTGCGTGAGTGATCTCCATACTATATTTAATACCACGGATTAATTTATCACTCTGCTCTTCAATCTGTCTTGTGTTGTGTTCCAGTCCAGGTTCGCATTCAGCTGCGTTTACAAGGATGTATCCACAATCCAGTGTGAAGTCTTTTGGAAGTTCCGGGTTGATCTCAGGATCAAGCTCACCCATCGGAGTTTCTTCTAAATTAATGTTAAGTTTTACTCCTGTCGGGAATCCGGCTCCTCCCATTCCTACGATTCCGGCTGCTTTCACCAGATCAAGTTTTGATGATTCATCTGTGATACCTTCTACTGATTCGGTAACAGGAATGAATTCATCCGGCTGTTCAGCGGCCGGCTCGATGATGATGCGGTCTTCAGTAATCTCTGTTACTTTTCCATACACGCTTGAGAAAATGTTAGCTCCCAAACCTGTTGGTGTAGCAATGAGAGTACCTTTTTTCACCTCAGCACCAACTTCTACACATGGTGCGCAAGGTGCGCCAACATGCTGGCGTAATAACATCTGTACATTTCCCATGACACACTTCTCCTTTTTAATATTTATTTTATCTAAGTCAAAACGAAACTATGCAGTTCGTTTACTTATTCACAATTTTTTCGTTATAGATAAATTCTATAAATCGATCTTCGCCATTTTTTTAACGGATTTGCTTATTTTTTTTGGCGGAGGCATGTGGGAATCGAACCCACCCAGGACGCTCTTAACGCCCTACACTAGTTTTGAAGACTAGGAGGCACACCAGTTACCCAACTACCCCCATGTGCCTATTAACCATATCACATTTGTCCCCAATTTTCAACACTTTTATTTATTTTTATAATACCAAAAAATCATTGACTTTTCAAGGTATTTCGTCCATAATGAAATCAACAGATTGAACGAAATACTAGAATGCAGTCTATTTGTTAATTTTGTATCGTAATATCTGTTAATTTACTGTTTTTATTTTTTACCCATAGAAAAAGGCACTACGAAAATATAGATGTTTTCAATGTGTTTTTATAAAACCTTATAGACAAATTCTATAAGTAAAAATAAGGAGGTAAGGATTATGAAGTTAGAAGCAAAAGTTAACTTCGACCGGTTTGAAGAGGCACTTCAGGTTGTAGATGCTCATACAGCCGGTGAGTTCTGCCGTATGGTCATCGGAGGATTTCCAGAGCCAGAAGGCAGCACAATGATCGAAAAGAAAAAATGGATGGAGGAAAAATACGACCATGTTCGTACAGCATTAATGCTGGAGCCTAGAGGACATCACGATATGTTCGGTGCTTTCCTGTGTGAACCAATCCACGAAGAAGCAGATCTTGGGGTAATCTTCATGGATACAGGCGGATACCTGAACATGTGCGGACACTGTACAATCGGAGCTGTTACAGTAGCCCTCGAAGCTGGTCTTGTTGAATGCCACGAAGGAGAGAACCATGTAGTACTGGATGCTCCTGCTGGAATCATCAGCACAACAGCTAATGTAGAGCACGGAAAAGTAACAGGTGTTACACTTACAAACGTTCCTGCATTCATTTATAAGGATAACTTAACCGTTAACATCGACGGTGTTGATATTCCTTATACTATTTCATTTGGTGGAAGCTTCTTCGCACTGGTAGATACTACAAAGCTTGATATCGGCGAGATCAACGCTCAGACAGTTCCTGCTTACACAGAACTCGGAATGAAGATGCGTGATAAGATCAATGCTGAAGTTAAGATCCAGCATCCAACTCTGGACATCACAGAAGTTGACCTGGTTGAGTTCTACGGACCAACACCTAATCCGGATCAGGCTACAATGAGAAACGTCGTAGTATTCGGAGATGCTCAGGCTGACCGTTCACCTTGCGGAACAGGTACAAGTGCTAAGCTTGCTACTCTTCACGGCTGGGGCGAACTCGGAATCGGCGAAGAATTTATTTATGAAAGTTTCATGGGAACACGCTTCAAAGGTGTGATCAAAGAAGAAACTAAGATCGGTGATTACGATGCAGTAATCCCAATGATCACAGGAAGTGCATATCTTACAGGTGTTGCTACTTACTTAATCGACTCTACAGATCCATTAAAATATGGTTTCCTTGTAGGCTAATGCATATTCGGGGTTGAATTAGATTGCATTATCATATATGATGATAGAAGCGGATTCGTATAATCCGCTTCTATTTTTTTAGACAGATCTATCATATTCAGAGAAACGTTATCCGGACGTATTCTCTGTTTTGATAAATAACGAGAGAAGGGAATGATCCGATGCCACGTAAACGCAGATCCACAAAAAGCCGTATTGTAAAAGCAGCCTGGAACCTGTTCTACAAGAATGGTTACGAACAGACTACTGTAGAAGATATTATCAATGCTTCCAAAACATCAAAAGGTACGTTTTATCATTACTTCAAGGGGAAAGAAGCACTTTTAAATTCACTTTCCTACCTTTTTGACCAGAAATACGAAGACCTTGCCGCAGTGATCGATCCGAATCTTTCCTGTTACGATAAACTGCTATTTTTAAACCATGAATTATTCTACATGATCGAGACCAGCGTAGATATCCATCTGCTTGCATACCTTTATTCTTCGCAGCTGATCACCAAAGATAAGAAATCCCTTTCTGACAAGAAAAGGATCTATTTCAAATGGCTTACCGAGATCATGGAAGAAGGAATTGCCAGCGGAGAATTCAAGAATACCAGCACTGCTGCTGAACTTATGGAAGTCTACGCCATGTACGAGCGGGCACTTTTGTATGACTGGGCGCTGTTCAAGGGTAAATTCTCACTGACTGAACGTTCAGACAAATTGTTACCTCACGTACTTGATACCTTTGTAGAAGGACTTTAATACAGAGAAGTTGTCACTGGCAACTTCTCTTGTATACTTTGGTATACAAAAAGACGCCGATAACAGAAAACTTTCTACTTTCGTTTCTGTTATCAGCGTCTTTTTCTATCCGTTTTTCAAAATTCCTCTTATAAAATCTTTATCCGGAATTTTTCATACGAATCCCTACACCAGACATTCATGAACATCTTCCTGTTCGATTCCAACATCTTTCATCACATCAAGAATCTGTTCTCTGTCTGTCAGGTCTGCACACCAGGAAAGCCCACATCCTGCCGAGATTGCTCTCGGAACCGGAATCAGTCTTCCCGGTACACTTCTTTCCTTGCATATCTTTTCCATCGCCATCGCATCGGATGTCGTATGGAATGTTACGACAAGTTTCATTACTTTTTTTCTCATGTTTACTCAATCACCACTTCGTAGTAACCGTCTTTCTCTACAGACGTTGTCTTTTTGCCTTTATCCTTAGCAAATTTCTCAACGTTCATCTTCTGATGAGGCTCCGTGACAAGAATTTTCACAGGTCCTGCTGCACCTTTTAATGCTTCTGCTGTCAGCATCAAAGGTTCCGGACAAGAAAGACCTCTTGCATCTACTTCTTTCATATTTAATTCCTTCTTTCCTAGAATACTATGTATTTGCACATATTTCAATCTTATTTTATTTCTTCTGCAGCACGTAAAATTCCAACTCTGACTATTTCCATGTCTGCAGACTATTTTGCTTCTTCTCTCTTATTTGTGAATGCAATAACGAAGCAGATCACAATACAGATGATACATGCAACTTTTCCATTCGTTGGTACGGCACCTGCTACGACTTCTTTTGTCTCCGGATTCAGTGCTGTTCCACTTGCTGCAAGTCCAAAGTTGTGACAGATTGCAGCTCCGATGAACATTCCGACAACTGTCATAGCTGAATCGGAAGATCCCTGACCAGCCAGGATCAGCTGACGAAGCGGGCATCCGCCTGCGAGAACTGCTGCGAATCCTACCGTGTACATTCCAAGGATATTCCACAGATGTTCAGAATGTGCAATGATTCCAGGTGTATCGAATCCAAGTACAAAACGTCCTGTTGCGATATTGAATACCAGCATAACAACGAATAATCCTGCGATTACACTGATCAGATCGAAGTTCTTCATCAGGATGATATCACGGATACTTCCTGCGAAGCACATTCTTGACTTCTGTGCAAATGCGCCGAATACAAGTCCGCCGACCAGCGATGCAATGATTGGTGCATGCATGCTTCCAGGTCCCATCTCACTTGCTTTCAGAAGTGTTGTGCATGTAGCCAGAATCAGGATTCCTACAACGATTGCCGGGAGAACAGCTCCACTTGTCTTATTCGTCACATGTGCTCTTCCAAGACTGAATCCTTTCTTTAATGCGAATACGCCGGTTGCAACTCCGAGGATAAATCCAACGAATGCAACCCATGCATTCAGATCACCTGCAGACATACGGATCACCATACGAAGCGGGCATCCAAGGAATACCAGTGCACCGATCATAATGATCACACCAAGTACGAAACGAATCATCGGAGATGATCCAGCCGTTGAACGGTATTCTTTTGTTGCTACAGAAATGATAAATGCCCCAAGTACAAGTCCGATGATCTCCGGTCTTGCATACTGCACCACTTCTGCCTGATGCATTCCCATTGCTCCTGCTGTATCACGGATAAAGCATGCAATACAGAATGCCATGTTCGCCGGATTCCCAAGTGCTGCAAGGCATGCCGCTACAATACCACATACAACACCGGCCAGCGCCAGTTTCTTCTTTGAATCTGATAAATTCATAAGTGTTTCCTCCTATACTCTCATTTTTGCATTTCCCCATAACTATATGCCTGACATACTTTTTATGAATTTATATCATTTTTCATACATATTTACGGTTCTTCTGCCAGTTCGTGGATTGCTCTTACCGCTGTATCCACTTCTTCCTCCGTGTTGTAATGCGAGAAACTAAATCTCACAGCTCCCTGTTCTACCGTTCCGAGTGCTTCGTGCATAAGCGGTGCACAATGTCCTCCTGATCTGGTAGAAATATCATATTCCATAAGAAGCTCATCACTCACTTCTGAAGAATCATAATCACCGATGTTCAGCGTTACGATCGCACAGCGCTCCGGCTGGCTGTAATCCCCATAGATCTTAACGCCCGGGACATCTTTTACCCCGTTGTAGAATCTCCACATCAGTTCATTTTCCCTTTTTCTGATATTGTCGATTCCTTCCTCTTCCAGATATTCCAGTGCCGCATGAAGTCCTGCAATCCCGTGTCCGTTCAGAGTTCCCGCCTCCAGAGCGGTCGGCATCTGCACCGGATGTTCTTTACTGTAAGTCTGGATTCCGCTGCCACCTGTCTTCAGCGGTCTTAACTCAATTCCTTCCTTTACATAGATTCCGCCTGTTCCCTGAGGTCCAAGCAGTCCCTTATGTCCTGTAAAACAAAGAATATCTATATTCATCTTCTGTACATCGATTGGAAATACTCCTGCCGTCTGCGAAGCATCTACGGCAAATATCACTCCATGGCGGTGTGCCATCTCTCCGATGACTGCTACATCTATATAATTACCTGTAAGATTTGATCCATTGGTACAGATGATCATCTTCGTATTCTCTTTTACCGCTGCTTCCATCGCAGCAAGATCCGGCATTCCTTTTTCGTCACATCCGATAATCGAAGGTTCTACTCCTTTTTTCTCCATCTCATACAATGGTCTCAACACGGAATTATGTTCCAGCACCGTTGTAATGACATGATCTCCCGAATCCAGTATTCCTTTGATTGCAATATTCAGACTTTCTGTAGAATTCGATGTAAATGCAATCCGTCTTGCATCTTCTGCACCGAATAAGCCTGCCAGTCTGTCCCTGGTATCATAAATAATTCTTGACGCACTGAGTGCTGCCTCACTTGCGCCTCTTCCGGCATTCCCCATCGAACTCATTGCACTTACCACTGCGTCGATCACTTTCTGTGGTTTGTGCATCGTCGTTGCCGCGTTATCCATATATATCATACTTGATTCCTCCCAATATCCGCACACGATTCAAGTATTATTCTAAATATTTTATTTCGTTTACACAATACTCATTAATTTCCGAGTAAAAATGTACTTTTTTCGTATGCTTTCAGTATAGTCCATTTTTCCTATTTCGTCTAATCGAAACATTACATAAACCCACAGCATTAATAGCTTCTATCTATCAATACTGTGGGTCAATTCTATCAATCGAGCTATATATTACAGAAACATCCTATTACGGTTTTCTTATAATCTATTCTTCAATTCCATATACCTCTTTCACTACCTTTACAAAACGTTCTGCACTTTTTGACATCTGGTAGTTCTTATTATATACCAGGTTAATATCCCGTCCCTGATCTGCTTTCGGAATCGGAAATGCCAGAAGATCTCCGTATTTCACTTCATCTGCCGCGGCAAGCTTGGATATCACGGAGATTCCCATTCCCTGCTTGACCGATTTTTTGATCGTCTCCTGGTTCTCAATACTTGCAATGATCTTGAGTTTATCCAGATTAATTCCGGCAGCCCGGAGCTGCTTTCCTGCTTCTTTTCTCGTACCGGATCCTTCTTCCCGCATGATCAGACGTTCTTCACTGATCCAGCTTATGTCCTCAAGATTCTGGTATAAGACCTGATACTTCTCTGTATTTGGTGTGATCACTATCAGCTCATCCTTATAGAAAGGAATGTATTTACAATGCTTTTTCTCCAGAACCGTTCCGGTAAATCCCACATCCACCATATGATCAATGATCTGTGTGATTACCTGGCTGCTGTCTGTTTCTATCAGTTTCACCTGTTCTTTCGGATATTTCTCATTGAATTTCATCAGGATCTTCGGAAGCAGATACTGCGCCGGGATCGTAGATGCCGCAATCGTGATCAGATGCTTGCTTTCTTCCTTTCCGGTCGAAAATCTCTCTTCGATCTTCTTCTGGAGATCGATCATCTGTCTCGCATAGCGGTACAGATCTTTTCCGTCGTCCGATAATTTCACTTCTTTTGTATTTCTTACGAAAAGCCTTGCATTCAGTTCTTTCTCCAGTGACGAAATATGCGCACTGATGGTCGGCTGTGTCAGGAACAGCTGTTTCGCTGCCTTGGAAAAACTGCCTCCCTCTGCTACCTGAACGAAAGCTTCTAATTGTTTCAAATTCATTAGTATGCCACCCTTTCGCTCTCTGCTCCCGTTTTCTTCGTTACTTTGATACTGTCCATATACTCCAGGATCGGTTTTGCACTTTTTCTGCTGGTTCCAAACATATCTCTGACCTGTGCGATCGTGATCAGCGGATCCTCTTTCAAGTGCTCTTTGATCCTCTCTTTCGCAGTCTCCATATACGAAGTCAGCGTATACATCTCATCATTTATTTTTACAATCTGCTTTTCTTCTAATAAGATGTTCAGGATATCATCCATGATTTCCTGAGGAACATCTTTACATATAATCTCAGAATACCTTGCAAAGTCAAATCCGGCTTTTTCAAATGTATCCAGCATGATTTTGGAGACTTTGTCGTATGTCTGATCTTTTCTCACCTCATACTCCGGCGTACACAGGAATTCATCCACCCTTTTCAGACTTCCCTGTTCTTCCAGAAGTGTCAGGATCTTATCGTACACATTTGGTTTGATCTTCTTAAAGTATGTCGTCTGTACCTGGGCTTTCTTCATGCCATAACGGTAAGGATATTGCTCTTCATATTCTTTCAGTGCTTTTAACAGTATATGTTCTGTTTCTCTCGCCGAATCACTGTGCCATACATACGTATCTTTCCGCATTGGAAATACATATACGGTTCCCTGTTCTTCCAGTTCCTTTACATCCTGTTCGACTTCTTCTGCCGACAACGCCGTAAGTCTGGCAAGCTCTGCGACCGTGATCAGCGTATCCGCATGATTCTTCACATGCATCTCGATCACATCTGCCGAAGATCCCTCTTCCTTACGCTTCAGTTCTTCGATCACTTCCGGCTGGAATCTTCTCTTGATCTTCGGATTCGGTTCCAGAACAACGCCGCCTCCGATCGTCTCCATCGGTGAATAGAAACGTACGACAAACTTGTCTCCTCGTCTTACCGCCACTTCTTCTTCCATACGAAGCTGTACATAGCCGCTTTCTCCCGGTCCGATCTCTTCCTTATCCAGAAGTACCGCACGGCACAGAACTTCGCTGGTTCCTGTAAAGAAATGCAGACGCGTATGATTCGTCAGGATTCTCACGGAAGAATCCAGTACATTTAACTTTACATCCAGAAGATCTGTATTCTTCATGCTGTCCGGCGGCGCCAGTACGCACCCTCTCTTGATCTCTTTCTTCTTTACATTCGAAAGGTTGATCGCCACACGCTGTCCGGCATAACATTCTTTCTTATCTTCTCCGTGAACCTGAATACTCCGGATCTTGCACTCTTTTCCGACCGGATACATCTGAAGTGTATCTTCTCTGGAAATCGTTCCGGATACCAGTGTTCCCGTAATGATCGTTCCAAATCCGGATAACGAAAATACACGGTCGATTGGAAGGCGTGGAATCGTATGAATATCTTTTTGCACGACTTCGTCTCTTGTCTGATGCTCGATCTCTTTTACCAGATCATCCAGACCTGCTCCCGTTGTCGAAGATACTTTCACGATTGGTGCATGTTCCAGAAATGTTCCGGATAACTCTTCCCTTACATCCTCTTCCATCATCTCCAGCCACTCTTCGTCTACGAGATCACATTTATTCAGCACAATGATACTCTTCTCGATTCCGAGCAGATTCAGGATATCCATGTGCTCTCTCGTCTGCGGCATGATTCCCTCATCCGCCGCGATCACCAGAAGTACCAGATCCATTCCGACTACTCCGGCAACCATGTTATTGATGAATTTCTCATGTCCCGGTACGTCGATGATTCCTGCACGGTCTCCTCCCGGCAGGTCAAAATACGTAAATCCTAAGTCAATCGTAATTCCTCTGCGCTGTTCTTCTTCCCAGCGGTCTGTATTTCTTCCGGTCAGTGCTTTGATCAGTGTCGTCTTTCCATGATCAATGTGTCCGGCCGTTCCGATAATAATATTCTTCATAGCCTTCTTCGCACCTACCGTTCTTCTTTCTTTCCTACTAATTCTGCAAGCTCTGCTGCGATCAACTTATAATCCTTACGTTCGATCGTTCTGACATCCAGACAGATACTGTCGTTGATCGTTCTCGGGATGATCGGGATCTCCAGATGACGCATCTTTTCTTCCATCTCTGCAACACTCATGCCATTTGGCTGGATTGCAGCTGCACGGCTTTCCATGCGTTCAAGCGGAAGTGAACCACCTCCGATCTGTGATTCACAGGATACCATCTGGATCTTCGCATCCATTCCTGTATGACGCAAGATACGCACGAAGCTTCTGGCTTCTTTTTCAATCTCTTCCAGAGGCGTTGCGATCATACGCAATACCGGAATATTCTGAACAGCCGTCTCTTCTGACAGGTATTCCATCAGGACCATTTCCAGTGCTGCTGCCGTAAATTTATCAATACGAAGTGCACGGGTGAGCTGGTTCTTCTTCATCATATCGATGTACTTCTTCTTACCGATAATAATTCCCGCCTGCGGTCCTCCAAGAAGTTTGTCACCGCTGAAGCATACCACATCTGCTCCATGAGCAATAGATTCCTGTACCGTCGGTTCATGTGTCAGACCATATTTTTCCAGATCAATCAGCACACCGCTTCCGAGATCTTCCACAACCGGGATCTCGTGCTCTTTTGCGATCGGTACCAGTTCGTCAATCCCCACACTTTCCGTAAATCCAACGATACGGTAATTACTGGTGTGTACCTTCAGAAGTGCTTTCGTATCTTCTGTGATTGCTTCTTCATAATCTTCATAGTGTGTCTTGTTCGTCGTTCCGACTTCCACAAGACTTGCACCACTCTGTTCCATTACATCCGGGATGCGGAACTTCCCGCCGATCTCGATCAGTTCCCCGCGGGATACGATTACTTCCCCGCCCTTTGCCAGAGAACTTAAAATCAGAAGTACCGAAGATGCGTTATTGTTGACTGCCATGGCAGCCTCTGCTCCGGTAAGCTTACACAGCAGCTTTTCAAAATGCGAATAACGCTCTCCTCTTCTTCCTGCTTCCAGATTGTATTCCAGGTTGGAATATCCGCTGACGATCTCTGCTGCCCGCATCATGTGCTCATAACTGATCGGTGCACGTCCGAGATTCGTATGCAGGATCGTACCTGTTCCGTTGATCACCTTTTTCATATTCGGTGTATGCATTGCGGCAACGGCTTTTGCTATATTTTCATTCAATAATGCAATCTGGCGTTTTGCTTTTTCTTCATCATCGCATGTTCCGATAAATGCACGGAGCTTTTCCATCTCGCTGTGGATAGCCTCCATGACACTTTCGCGGCTGTAGGTTTCGATCAATACTTTGATTCCCTCATCCGCCAGAAGAATATCTACTTTCGGAATACTCCGGTATAATATATTCTTATTCATTACGCTTCTCCATTCTGTCATTCTTTTATGACTTCATATTTTTAGAATAACCGGATCAGCTTATCACTCTTTGGTGCAACTGTTCCGATTACGGAAACGGTTGTATCCAGTCCTGATGCTTTAAAATCTCTCATCATATTCTCGTATTCCTTAGGTGAAACACTGATGAGAAGTCCGCCGGAAGTCTGTGGATCATAGAGAAGATCTAAGTATGTCTCTTCTACCGAACCAACTTCCACCTGATTGATCGAATATCGCTTATTCTTATAAGCACCTGCCGGAACAAGGCCCATCTTCGCATAATCGTATGCATCCTGAAGATATGCAATGTCATGTACACTGAGTTCAAATGTCACATCACTTGCCGATGCCATCTCCACACAATGTCCAAGCAGTCCAAATCCAGTGATATCCGTACATGCGGAAACATCATACTTTTCCACAACCTGCTTGCCTATCTTATTCAAGGATGCCATGACCGTCTGTGCTTCGCGGATTGCCGATGGCGATGCCATCTCTGCTTTGATCGCAGTATTCACGATACCACTTCCGATCTGTTTTGTAAGAATCAATATATCTCCCGGTCTGCAGCCGTAGTTCTTAAAGATCTTATCCGGATGAACGAATCCGGATACGCAGAGTCCGTACTTCGGTTCATCATCCTGTACCGAATGTCCTCCGACTAATACTGCGCCTGCTTCTTTGACTTTGTCTGCGCCTCCCGCAAGGATATCGCCAAGGATCGCCGGATCCAGGCAGTTCGGGAAACCTACGATGTTCAGGGCTACTGCCGGCTCTCCTCCCATCGCCCACACATCACTGAGCGAGTTCGCAGCGGCGATCTGTCCGAACATATATGGATCATCCACGATCGGAGTAAAGAAATCAACCGTCTGAATCATCGCAATATCATCTGTCACTTTGTAGATGGCAGCATCATCGGAAGTCTCGATTCCTACTATTAAATTGTCATCCTCAAATTTTGGCAGCTTACTCAGAACCTGAGCAAGGGTCTCCGGACCAATCTTGGCCGCTCAACCTGCTGTTTTGCTTAAACTCGTTAATTTTACATCTGATTTCATTCTTTCTACTCCTCCTGTTTTTCATACCTTTTTTCAGAGGCAGTACAGTCCATGATCTGTCATACAGACTTTTTTGTATTCATTATACATACGCGGTAGTACAAGAAAGCCGGAACCCCTGTACATGTTTCAGGAATCCGGCTTTATATCCAGGTATGTAACTAAATTTATGATGGTCTGACGATTCTTCCTGCTTTTGCCATCGTTTCAACAATGCTGTACATGTT
The DNA here is from genome assembly GCA_050873945.1 of Dorea sp. Classification (GTDB taxonomy): domain Bacteria; phylum Bacillota; class Clostridia; order Lachnospirales; family Lachnospiraceae; genus Dorea_A. Next base: position 17,772 of record JBNMJT010000016.1, on the reverse strand, counting down.
CGTTACTGTACCAACTGCAAGCTTGTCTTTCAGACCATAATAATCCAGACAGGTTCCACATGTCATGATCTCTACTCCCTGTGCTTCCAGAGATTTCAGATCTTCCAGAGAATCAGAACCTTCTGTTGTCAGAGTTGCTCCTCCATTATAGAAAAGCATTGTCTTTGGCAGTGTATCAAGCTGTGTCACTGCAAAGATAAATCCTTTGATCAGAACTTTTCCTAATTCATCATTTCCAGATCCCATACGGTCAGAAGAAACGACAACGACTGTATTGTCTCTTGCATCCGGTGTGCATACTGCTTCCGCTTCGTCTGCTGCCGGTGCTCCTTCCATTTCAATCGTAACTTTAAATTCAGCATCCCCCAATTTTTCAGAAGTTACTTTTCCTCCTGAGCTAGATGCCATCTTTGTTACGTTCTGCACTGCGATCTCATTGTCAACCAGAACTTCAATTGTCTCCGGTCCTGTCAGTGCAGCCATTGCCTTTTTGGTCTTAATAACCGGGATTGGGCAATTATCTCCCATAGCATTAACTGTAATCATAATGATTCCACCTTTCTGTCACCATTTCCACAATCAACACATATAGATTCATTCTATCATTATTTATGGAAAAGGTAAATATATAATTTATAGAATTATTATATAAAAGCCTGAAAACGTCTATCCTTAGAATCCTACCTCCGGGTAGCCATTCCCATACTCTTGTACCTCCAGTACGTGATATGCACCATTTTCATAATATGCCGGTTTCATACCACCTTTTTTCAGAGCCCGCATGAACTCTTCCATCGTATTTACTTCATCCGGAAACCAGGTCGCACAGACACCAACCTTTTCAGGTACGTGACAGTCACTGGAACCCATGGTACAAAGACCAAGTTCCTGTGCATACCTTGCTGCCTTCTGGCATGCCTCTACAGACGTGCTTCCATTTAAAACTTCCAGTCCGTCCAGACCTTTGACTGTCCGTAAGTTCTCTTCCAGTCCTCTGTTATTATTGCGGAACGGATGTGCCGCAAAGCAGAAGCCGCCCTGCGCTTTCACCAGATCAATAAAATCCTGTGCCGGAATCCTCTCATCCGGATATTCCTCTATTCCAAACGCGATGATATCGCCCTGAAGAGAAAAGAATTCGATTCCCACAAAGATCGGGAATCCTGTCTTTTTCGAATATTCTGCTGCGTATTCTTTCAGTCCCATATCATCATGGTCTGTGATGCAGATTGCACCCAGACCTTTCTCTCTGGCAATTTCTACCATCTCTTCTAATTTCAGGAAACTGTCTTTTGAACAGGTCATTTCGTGCATATGTGTATCTATAAACATTGATTCCCCGGCTCCTTTATTTTTATTTATACTCCAAGCTTTTCTCTTACTTTTCATTATATAAATAACTACTCCGGGTTTCAAATAGGGAATATTAATATGAAGTTTTGATATATAGATTATCTCTATAAAAGCCCGGATATTAATCCAGGCCCTGCAGAACCCGCTGGTCCTGCCTGTTACTCTCTTTTGTCTTTGTACTTATATTTAACTCTTCCTGCTTCTCCAGACATTCCTGGATTGCTTCATTCAGCGACAGCATCTTCTCATCCAGAGTCGATACCATCTCTGCACATTCTCTCAGATCCCTGCTGATATAATCCGGTGCATCCCCTTCAAATTTATAATAAATCTTATGCTCCAGACTCGCCCAGAAATCCATCGCGATCGTACGGATCTGAATCTCTACCTTGGTATCCACAACGCTGTCAGAAAGAAATATCGGTACGGATACCAGCATATGGTAGCTCTTATATCCACTTTCTTTTGGGTTCTTAATATAATCTTTGATTGACAATACTTTCAGATCACTCTGATTACCGATCATCTCTGCCAACCGGTAAATATCCGATGTAAAGGAACAGATCAGACGTACCCCTGCGATATCATTGATATACTTTACCATGTTCTCGATCGATATCTCATATCCATATCTGCGTAACTTCTTTACAATACTTTCCGGTGTCTTGATTCTTGTCTTAATATGTTCTATCGGATTGTATTTATGCACATGTTGGAACTCATCGTTCAGTATCTCCAGCTTTGTCCCCACTTCTTTTAACGCTGAATTATACAGGAACATGATCGTCTTCCAACTGTCGACATCCTCATAGTTCTTCATCGTATTTTCCATATAAATGTTCTCTCTCCTCTCTTACCGAAGAGTTAAACCAGCACTGTTAATATTATACCATAAGCACTGCTAATATGTCATATTTTTCACATTTATTTTAGAAAGATTATACTTGCTTTTTACAAATATATGGCAGTTTCTTTTACATATTCTGTCGGCTCTTTTCAAACACATGCTGCAAAAAAAGAAGCCATCTTCTGACAGCCTCTTCAACAACTTTATTATTAGAATTCAATTCCCTCTCTTGCCATTACCTTGCGGTCATATGGATGCTTCACCTTCATCATCATCGTTGCGTAATCTGCCAGATCCAGAAGATCCTGCGACACTTCATGTCCTGTGAGAATGATCTCAAGTCCGCGCGGCTTGTGTTCCAGAAAGCTTCTGATCTTCTCTTCACTTAAGACATTCAGATGTATCGCACACAATGCTTCATCCAATACCAGCACATCAAAATTCGTGCAGAACTTTACGATCTCATCCAGTGCCTTATTATTATAATGACGTAGTTCCGCTTTCTCATCCCCGTTCATCCGGCTTACGAACTTCACCTGATCGCGGCCCGGAAGACAGGTGATCCCCGGTACTGCTTCCAGAATCTTTCTTTCGTTCGATGAATTGTCTTTCAGGAACTGGAAGAAAAGCACCTGAAGTCCATATCCGGCGGCTCTGACTGCCTGTCCGACTGCTGCTGTCGTCTTTCCCTTGCCATCTCCGTAATACATATGAATTCTTCCTGTGCCCATCATAACTTTCTACCTGCTTTCTCCTAAAAATCTCTGTAAAAACTGAACTCATTTTTATTCTATTGGACATTATAATCGTTTGAGCTTGAAATGTAAATGCCTGGAAATCTACTAACCGCAGTTTTCCAGGCACTCTTTACATTATATTATGAAGTTTTATTTTATCCTGTCATTTTTCGTACATGTTTTTTACACACAATAATTTAAATATAACAATCTACAGAACCTGCCACTGGCAGCTTCTTTCGAACGCATGGCGATTTAAAATTCCAGCTTCATATCCCCGGCTTTAATCCAGTCTTTCTTTCTCATGAATTCTGAAACACCAAGTGTCACAACCGCCGGAAGCACAATCTGGATCAGCACGATCTTGATCAGTACCATCTGTGCGGACTCTGTCTGGATCATCGTCTGCCATGTCATGATCTGTCCCACTAATCCTGCGGTTCCCATACCGGAACCGGTCGCATTGTTCGTCATGTGGAGTACCATCGTTCCGACAGGTCCGAGGATTGCACTTGATATAATTGCCGGAAGCCAAATCACCGGCTTCTTCACAATGTTCGGAACCTGTAACATGGAAGTTCCGATTCCCTGTGCCAGAAGTCCTCCGACTTTATTCTCACGGTAACTTGCCACAGCAAATCCTACCATATTACAGCAGCATCCAACCGTTGCCGCACCTGCTGCCAGTCCGGACAGATTCAGGATAACGCCAAGTGCTGCCGAACTGATCGGCAGTGTCAGGATCATTCCCATCAATACCGATACGATAATTCCCATCAGGAACGGCTGCTGCTCTGTTCCCCAGTTGATCAGCGAACCAAGCCAGCTCATGAATCCTGAGATCGGAGGTCCGATCAGAAATCCTACCAGACATCCGCTTCCGATCGTCACGACCGGAGTCACCAGAATATCTACCTTCGTCTTACCGGATACCATATGCCCGAAGAAGATTCCCACATAAGCGGCAATGAATGCCCCCAGCGGTTCTCCCGGTCCGGCAAATACCATAGCTCCGTCTACGAATACCTTTCCCGCCAGAATACTGCTTGCAAATGCCCCTGCCATTCCGGCGGTTGCCGCCGATACGACTACCAACGGTGCTTCCTTGAACTTATAGGCTACCGCCACACCGATGCCTGCTCCGGTAAGGGATGCGGCAAGCTTTCCTGCGATGAAGATCATCCCGCCTATATTTCCGCCAAGGAATGTACCGATCTGCTGGATGATCGTACCGATGATCAGCGTTGCGAACAGACCGTGCGCCATGGCGCTTAAACCTTCAATGAAGATACGGTCCAATACTTTCTTTACTTTTTCCATACTCTCTCTCCTGTGTAATTTCATAAATGCTTCTGTTATTTTCCACATCCTTTCCGTATTGAAAAACACTCATTTGTTCTCATAAGATGCCGAAAAAAACAGTTTATTTTACATATGTCTTGTCACATGTCACGAGTTTACCATACACATGCATGAAAGGCAAGAATTGTTTTTTTCGTGACAATTTTCTGCCTTTACTTTGTGTTTCATTACCTGTATACTTGGAATATCGAGATTGTAGATTTCTCAGAATTTGTATTCCGGAATAAAATATATGGATATGCATCTGTACATGCTATACACGAACAGGAGGTTTTACAATGTTCCGTTTATGGGGGAAAGAATTTAAAGATAATCATATGCTGCGTGACACCGTGATCTGCGATGAGACGGACGACACCAGAACACACAAGATATTTAATGCTCTGGATTCGATCTGTTATGAGTTCGATCTCAGCAAACCAATCTGGCTGGATCACAATATTGCTGAATTCAAACGTCATGACAAGACAAGATTCTATCAGGATAATTTTGTAGATTCGATTGATTTTGATTATCTGGAGATTCATATTATTGAAGAATAACAAAAGAAAATGCACTATATTTCAATTGTATATAGCGCATTTTCTTTTTTATATTCTATTCATTCCGGATCGCCGCCAGCGGACTTAACTTCATCGCACGTTTTGCCGGGAAATATCCCGCAAGTACTCCGACCAGCACCGCAAATGCCATAGACAACAGTACCAGCCACCACGGGATATACGAGATACTACTGTCTGTGCCCGTAGACAATACTCCACTGCTTCCCGCCACGACATTGATGACCGCCGACATCACAAAGCTTAAGATGTTTCCGGCAATGCCGCCCAGAAGTCCGATAAATGCTGCTTCTAACAGGAACATTTCGCGGATATTCCTAAGGCTGCACCCCAGTACCTTCATCACACCGATTTCTTTCGTCCGTTCATAAATGGACATCATCATCGTATTGGCAATTCCGATCGCCGCTACCAGTAACGAGACCGCTCCGATGCCTCCAAGTACCGCCTGCACGACCGCAAACTGACTCTTCATGCTGTTCAGATATTCCGCATTCGTCTCGACATTGTATCCCATATTGCGGATCACATCGGCGACTTCATTTACATGGTCCATATCGTCGGCCTTCACTTTCAGTGATGTGTAATAGAATTCTTTCAACGGTTTTCCCGCTTTGGTCTTCGGCTGTCCCGGGATCACTCTTCCCGCATATTCCTTGCGCAGAAGCTGCTTTAATGTCTCCAGATCACAGTATACACTGTCATAGTTTGCAGAATAATCATCCAGGCCGCCGCTTACGACACCACTTGCCCTTACCACATACTTCTGCACATTTCTCGGCTTTCCGGGGTCCGACTGTCCATCGCTTCCGGAACTATCAGTACTTTCTCCGAAAGCCGTGCTGTTATCCGTATCATAATTTTCTGTATCTGTGATCAGAAACATAGAATCTTTTGCCAGATTAATATTCGGGGTCTCTCCGGTATCATAATAGCCATTTCCGCTTCCTTTTTCATAAAAATCTGTGAGCACACCATTTCCAAATACAAGATCCAGTTTTCCTGTTCCGGTCTTCGGAAGCGTTCCTTCGCCAAGATCAATATTCTGCGCTTTTAACCCTTCCGGCGTCATGCCCTGTAACTGGACATTTGCGATATAAGATCCTTTCAGCAGAATTACGGATGTCTCGTAGATTGGTGCTGCCAGCTTCACATGGTTCAATTTGCTGATTGTCTCTACAAGCCGGTCATCGATTCTTTTTTCTGACTGGTCATCCGATCCGGTGCTGTCTGACATCATGCCGTCACCGCCGTCTGTTCCCGTCACAGTGATACTGGTCAGTCCGCCGGACTGCTCAACCTCCTGATAAAGGGACTGCTGCATGCCAAGTCCAAGCGAGATCATAACTACAATGGATGCCGTACCGATCAGCACACCGAGGACCGTCAGGAATGTACGAAGCTTTCTTCTCCGCAGACTATTGATGCTCATCCTCAGAAGATCGTTCCAGTTCATCCAGTAATTCCTCCTCTTCACTTTCTGCCAGTTGTTTCTTTTTGCGCTTCTTTAAGATTACGACTGCTGCCACTCCTGCAATGATCAGCACTACGATCACAACAGGAATCACCGGGAAGCTTTTCTGTGTCTCTTCTTCCGGAACATCTGTTGCCATCGCCTCATCATCCATTTTTTCCGTCACTTCCAGTGTCAGATCTTTCGTTGTCTTGGAAATGTTACCCGACTCATCTTCATAGCTGAGCGTCATTGTCACTTTTGCCGGACCATCTGATACTTTCTTTCCTTCCAGCATTGCATCGATCGAACCGGTCGCTCCGGATTCTACATTTCCGATAAATACTTCGGATTTCTTGATATTCTTTCCTTCAAATGTTGCCTTTACATTGTAAAGCTTGATCCGTCCCAGATTGTAAAGACTGCACATAACATTCGCTTCTTCACCGACCGCGATGCTCTGCGGGCTGATCTCGAAGTCACTGAATTCGAATCTTGCATCCTGCTTGACCGGAATGGAAATGCTTGATGAGCCTTCTACCTGTGTGGCATTCGGATCTTCGTATTTCATGGAAAGATCCATGCTGTATGGTTTCTGTAATAAATCTGCCTTGGCATTCAGTTCAATGCTGATATCGGCCGTTCCATTCGGGGCAATGCTGTCCAGATAGATGGAACTTGCACCGGATGCCGGTAAGAATGCCGGTGATGTGGACTGTTCGTCACTTCCCTCGGTCGGTGCCGCAAGATCAAATAACATATTGCTGACTTTCATCTTGGATGTGTTCTTCAGGTGAATCGTCAGTTTGAAATTGCTGCCCGCACGTACCTCTGCCGGATCGGTGGAAAATCCGGTAACGATCACACGTGGAACCGAACCATTGCCGGATGCTGTGCTTCCATCCGAACCGCCATCAGAACCGCCTCCGCTGTACGCTGCATCCCCGTTACTGTAACCGCCTGCATCCAGACTCTGATAAGAAACATCCGAGCCGGAACCACTGCCCGCACCTGCGCCATTGGTCTCTCCGCTGCTACTTCCACTGCCTGCATTATTATCTGTATCTTTATCGTCTTTCTTATTATCCGTCTTCTGTTCCGGCTTTGCTGTCGTATTCACATAGAACTGCTTTTCTGCTTCTTCCTGTCCGTCCGCTGCAATCTTGAACTTCAAGGTATAACGGGATGTCGGAACATCTTCTCTCTGTGTAAAATCAAATGCGACATCTTTGGATTTTCCATTCTCCAGAGTCCCGAGGTTCTTCTGGTAACTTTGCATCTCCGTCTTGAACGGCCAGACATCATTGTTATCACCCAGATCCGGTGTTACCGTTACATTGTTCATCGGATTGCCGGAATGGTTCGTCACGGTAAATGTCCAGGTCTTCTTTTCTCCGGCTTTGTAGGTCGGTACTTTATTGTCCTTGGACTCAATCGTGATTCCGGCAGCTGCTGCCTGTACCATCTGCGGTCGCAGCATGACTGTCATCATGATAACCGCCAGAATAACAACAAGAATCCTTTTCAGGTAATTATTTTCTGCTTCTTTTTGTGTGATTTTCTGCATATTTTCCTCCCTCAGCTCTTCCTTTTTCTATTGTCTCGTTCTTTCTGTTTTCATTTTCTATCATCTCGTTTTATGATCACTTTTCTTCCACTTCTTCACAGCGTTCCGGTTTCCTGTTATCTTCAATCTTCAGAATCTTCCCGTCCCGGATATGGAATACCCGGTCCGCATAAGTCGCCAGATGATCATCATGCGTAACCATGACCAGTGTCTTCTTCTGCTCTCTGACCACCTTCTGCATCAGTTCCATAACTTCTTCTGATGTATGGGAATCTAAGTTTCCCGTCGGCTCGTCGGCAAATATAATATCCGGATCAACCACCAGTGCCCTGGCTACACCGACTCTCTGCTGCTGCCCTCCGGACATCTGGTTCGGCAGATGCTTTTTATGCTTTCCGAGCTTTACCAGATCTAACATTGCATTGGCCTTTTTCAGCCTGACATCTCTTGGCACACCGCGAAAGCTTAGTGGCAGTGCTACATTTTCCACTGCATTCAGCGTCCCCATCAGATGAAACGACTGGAAGATAAAGCCGACATGATCACGCCGGAATGTAACGAGCTGTTCTTCATTTAACTTTTCAATGTGCTTTCCGGCAATGCTGACCTCACCCTTGGTCGGTTTTTCCAGACCCGCCAGCATATTCAGAAGTGTGGATTTACCGGAACCGGACGTTCCGACGATCGCACAGAATTCGCCTTCATATATCTCAAAATTCACTCCGTCCAGTGCCCGCACGATCTCGTCACCGACACGGTACAGCTTATATAGATTTTTCACTTCGATTACCTTCTTCATAGTCCTCCCCTCTGTCTTTTTCCAGACTTTTCATAGTATAAATTCATACTACTATAAAAATATAAAGACTTCTCCATTAAAATTATGAAGATTTTATGAAGATTGTTTCTCCGTCAGATAATATTTTCTTTCTGCTCTTTCTACTCTCGGCATATCGTATTACATTTTATACAATTTCCCTCTACATTTTTCGTGCATATTTTTTCAGAAGTGGTATAATTGGTAGGACAATTTTTACTAAAGATACGTGAACACACTTCTTGTTCACCAGAATATGGGAGGAAAAAATGAAATTTGTAAAACAGTTCATGATTATTCTGGCGATATCTTTCGTCGGAGAAGCGTTACACTTTTTGCTGCCGCTCCCGGTTCCTGCCAGCATCTATGGTCTGGTCCTGATGCTGATCGGATTACAGACCGGCATACTTCCACTCAGTGCGGTTAATGAAGCCGGAGGATTTCTGATCGAGATCATGCCGATGCTGTTCATTCCTGCCGGAGTCGGACTTATGGTTTCCTGGGGCGCATTAAAACCCGTGATTCTTCCGATCAGTATCATCATCGTCGTTACGACCATCCTCGTTATGGGCGTCAGCGGACGGGTGGCACAGTTTATATTAAAAAGAGAGGATAAGAAACATGAGTAAATTATTAGCAGATTCCACATTTTTCTGTCTGGCGATCAGCCTGATCGGATATGAGATCGGTATTATTCTCAGACAAAAGACGAAACTTGCACTTTGCAATCCGCTGCTGATCTCCATTGTATTTGTTATTATTATTTTGAAAGTTACCAATATTAAATATGAAGTATATGAGGACGGTTCACAGTTACTCAGTTATCTGCTGACACCTTCTACGGTCTGCCTTGCCATTCCGCTGTACCAGCAGATGGGACTGTTAAAGAAGAACATGAAAGCGATCCTTGCCGGAATTCTCTCCGGAGTATTCACAAGCCTTGCCGGTGTGTGGGTATTCTCGACATTGTTCCATCTGGACAAACAGATCTACGCAACGTTACTTCCGAAGTCGATCACAACGGCGATCGGAATAGGAATCTCGGAAGAGTTTGGCGGAATCGTCACTATCACAGTAGCTGCCATCATCATCACCGGAATCATCGGAAATATGTTCGGCGATGTGATCTGCAGACTGTGCGGAATTAAACACCCAATCGCAACCGGACTTGCGATCGGTACTGCAACACATGCCATGGGAACTGCTAAAGCCATGGAAATCGGCGAGATCGAAGGCGCTATGAGCAGTCTTTCCATCGCGGTTGCCGGACTTATGACCGTTGTCGGCTCAACGATCTTCTATCATTTATATTAATACGACAGAAAACTATATTCGCCAAATGTATGAATCAGATATGGAAATATATTTGACAAATCTTTTGACAGTATGAATCAGACATATGGAGGTAAATGATTATGGAAAAAACAATTATCTGCATCGGACGTGAATATGGAAGCGGGGGACACGCCATCGGAGAAATCCTTGCAAAACGCACCGGATATGAATTCTATGACAAGGACCGTTTCATTGCGATTGCAAAAGAACGCGGATTTGAAGGAGAAGTCGAAGAATATCTGGAAGAGCAGCCAATGAACAGCTTACTGTATTCAATCGCTCTTAATTACTCCAGACCAAAGAAAAAGCCATTTCCTTTTGAACTGGTAGAAGAACTGGCTGCCGAAAAGCCCTGCATCATTATCGGACGCTGTGCCGGTTATCTGACACACGGACAGGACAATGCATTCAGCGTATTCGTTCATGCGGATATGGAGAAACGTATTGCAACTGTTATGGCTCACGATCATATCAATACTCGATTAAAGGCCAAACGCAAGATTGAAGAGATCGACGAGAAGCGCAGTGCGTTCCGTAAAGAATTCACAGGGGAAGAATGGGGACAGTCAAAGTATTATAATCTCTCTGTCGATACTACACACCTGACTTATGAGCAGGCTGCAGATCTGATTCTTTATTATAAGAAGCTTGCGGAAGAATCACATGAATAGATATCCTTTCTGTGATCAGGTTTTTATGATAAGATAAAGATACTGATTTGACATAAGGAGGATTTGGCATGATCAAGGTCATTGGTCTCAATACCAAAGTATTAAAAAAAGAACCTTTCTCCGGCTCTCATCACGGGATGCGGTTCTTCATGCGTGCGGAAGGTGATACACTGCATGTATGGGTGTATCCGGAACCGTGGTGTTTCGAGAAGACTTCCGATGATGTGAAGACTGCGAAAGATTTCCCATTCACCCAGGAAGGACTGGATGAATCCCTGGAATGGATCTCTCAGGAGTTTGATGCCCGCAAGGATTACTGGATGCAGATGGAGAAGGATAAGATGAAGATGATATTGCAGGGGCGCAGGGATTCATAGAGGAGGCCGCCTCTTGTATCCTACAGTACTTGCTACTGACAGTCTTTACAAATGCATAACAATCTACAGAATCTACCACTTGCAGTTCCTTACGAACGCATGGCGATACAGAAAGAAAGAGAACGTTGCGGATGCACTCCACAACGTTCTCTTCTTTCTGTATAAAAATTGATTATTTTGCCACAAAAATAATTTTATCATTTCCCCAATAACTAATATCATATTCCAGCTCTAATTTTTGAACATTTTCAGGCACTTCAAAATATACCGTTCCTTCTGCCGAACGTCCTGCTGATAACGATGCGTCTAATCCATTATTATCTCCAATCCACTGCTGATCCACTTTATTATTATCTGCATAACATTCCCAATCCATCATTGTAGAAACTGTTTGATCTGTATCAGAAATATTTTCAAATTTGAATTTAAATTCCCAATATGTATAACCATCTTTTGGTTGAATAAACTCATTATCACTGGTATATGGCTCTGCTGCTTCATAAGTAATTTTAAAATTCTTTGTTTCTACAACATCTCCAATATTGAAAATATTACTTTTCTCTTCTTCCTTCTTTTCTTCTTTTTTACCGGCTGTATCCGTTTTCGTATCCGAAGATGAATTTGATACCTTCTTTACATCACTGTCATTACCATTTCCACCCACAGCGGCACCGATAATACCGATTACAACAACTGCAATAATAATCCATTTCAACTTTCCGCCCTGTTTTTTTCTGCAATTCGGGCAGATCTTCGCTTTTTTCGGTATCTCACTCTGACAATGTTTACAAATTTTTGTTTCTCCTTCGTTATTGCTCATTCCTTTTTCCTCCTTTTAAGTGTATCTTTCTTTCATACTACTTTATCTTACTTTATGGTATAAGTCAATGTTTTAGAGTATAAAAATAGATATTAGACTTTCTATAAAAAGAGGACATATCCATGAAACCATTAAAAAGCAAAGTAAGTATTACTCTGGACTCAGATGTTATCGAGAAAATCCGGCTCCTTGCAGAACAGGACGAACGTTCTTTTTCTCAATATATTAATATGGTTTTGAAAGACCATCTGAATCAGACAGGTAAAATAAAAGAAACATAAGATAGCTTATGTTTCTTTTATTTTACCTGTTCTGTTATTTTTCATGGTATGCCGCCAGCATACATTTTTAAAAAAGGAAAGATTCGCATAGCGCAAGAAACAAAATCCCACCAAATAGTAAAACGATTTCTGCAATCACATATCCAAGAATCCGGATACTTCTTCTGGAATCCTTTACCAAAGGAATAACATCCCTGATTCCTCGATAATTCCATATCAGAAATATCAACGCAATTTGAGTTACCCATATAATCCCCTGTTCAAATCTAAGCCTTATTCCCGATAGTTTTATATTATCGGATGTAAATTCCATCGAAAACGCTATCATTGTAACGAATGTGTATCCTAATATTGCAATTACCATTTTCCACCATGTACAACTTCTAAATCCCGGAATCATGTATCTATTCCATGTTTTTCTTTCTTTATTATCTTCAAAAATTTGTTGTCCTGTTTCATTTTCATGCTCAGGAATTTTGTAAAATTTATCGAGTTCTTTTTTCAGCTCATCAACATTCTGATAACGGTCATCTGGATTCATCTCCAGACATTTACCTATGACATTCCCCAATTTTCCAGTCACTATCTCTTCAACAGGAAATTTTTTTAATATCATATAATTCAAAAGTACTCCCATCGCATAGATATCCGTTCTGGCATCCGTCTGCCTAAACCCATATTGTTCTGGTGCTGCATATCCATTTGTTCCCATCATCTCCGTGTCGCAATGCTGTCCCTTCTGATATGTTCTTGCAATATCAAAATCAATAATTTTAACCTTTTTATCCAGTGTGATCATTATATTTGCCGCTTTCAAATCTCTGCATATAATCGCTGGATCTGCATTATGCAACGGCCTTAATGCCTCGCACAACTGAACGATAATGGAAACCGCTTCTTTCTCCGGAATATTTTGTCCTGCAAGAATCTCCTCCAGATTCTGACCGTTCAAATATTCTTCTATTATTATAAGTTCTTTATCATTTTCTATGCATTCAAAAATCACCGGAATAAATGGAGTTGGATGTTTTTTTAGAAACATATAAATCTCCTGCAGATCAATTGGTACGATCTTTTTTACTCCGATCAGCCCATTAATCTTATTTCGAACAATGAAAATATTATTCCTGCCATATATATTTTTTAATTCTTCATATTCCGCTAACCGGTACTCATCGCTTAACTTCATACCCTCACCTCTTGCAATACCTGTCAAAAAATTATATGATATATTTATTAATAAATCAAGAATAGGAACACTAACAATGAATCAAAAAACAACAGACGAATTACTTCATCTTCTTTCAACTATTCACACGGAAGATGCTCTAAAAGATTATACTGTACATCTGGATAACCTCTCCTGCTACCACTCTTTTTCAGATTATATAAATACAAAAATAATGGAAACAGGAAGGTCTGTCTCTTCTGTCATTCAGGATGCACTAATTCAACGCACTTATGGCTACCAGATCTTAAACGGCTCTAAAAATCCCGGACGTGATAAAGTGCTTGCATTATCGCTTTCTCTGAATCTTTCCCTTGATGATACACAGCGTGCACTCACACTGGCCGGCGAAAGCATTTTATATTCAAAAAATAAACGCGATTCCATTCTTATTTTTTCTGTTCAAAAAAAGTTATCTGTGCAGCAAACAAACGAGTTATTATTTGAAATGAATGAACCAATTTTATAACTTTTTGATTCGTGCGAATATGTATTTCAGATATTTCCGTTCTTCATTCGGATCTATCACATTTACGATACTGAGAATGTAAATATCTGAACATAATTTCTTTTTTTCTTTCCTCAATAATTCTTTCATCTCCTCATATATCCCGCTGATATCCCCGTCACTTTCCCTTGATACAGCTGTAATATATTCCCCCGATTTCATTTCCGTAAGAACTGTCTGCTTTTTATCTGCGGTCTCAGCATTTTCTGTTCTGTTATTCCCCGGCTCTGAATTTTTTATTTCTGCAAAGCTGAATACATTTTTGTAAGAATACTCTCCCTGCATAAATTGTTCTTTTCCAATTGATGCTCCCATAGGAAATGCCTGCACCTCCGGAGCCTCACACCGTTTCAGATGCCTGCGTATATCTTTCTCTATCTCCCCGGATGAAGTAGCCGGTGAAGATCGGACTTCTGTCAGCAGCAGATATAAGGGATGTTCTATTTTCCGGATGACTGGCTTTCCGACATCTGCGATACGGATCTGGTTCAATATCTTCTTGGTTCCTGCGATCGTATGAATCTTCCGGTCCAGTTCCTGTCTCATCTCAAGCAGCCTGTTATATTGCAGATCCACGAACTCATCGAATCTTACTTCTTCCCCGCCAAGCAGATATTCTTTGATATCTCCAACAGAACAGTCCAGGCCACGGAATGTTCTTATAAAATAGTAAGAACTGATCTGGGCATAACTGTAATAGTGGTATCCATTAACCAGATTCTTCTTCGGCACGAGAATGCCCTGACGTTCATAATAGCGGAGCGTGTCTCTGGTGGTCTGACACATCCTGGCAAATTCTCCTGCAGTGATGCAATATTCGTCTTTTTCCTGCATAGCTTTCACTTCTTTCTTTTTTCTTCTCTCAACTTTTACATCCAGTAATACTTTTTTATAAATCAATTTCTTTCTTGTTCTCTTGACATGGGGGTTACACCCAGTTTTATTCTATCACAGGATTTTCGGTATGACACTGCATTTTCCGAAAATTACAGAACTTACAGTTTTCACATTCACCTGGAATTCTCTGACAAAATTAACTGCCGGAAAACTTCAGGAATACAACATACGAGATGGAGGTTTCTCATGAATATTTTAAAGAAAATATACTGCCGCATTTTTCAGACTTGTTTCCGTATCGCACTCCCTGTTCTTCCGTACAGAGAGCCGGAACTGATCGACGGGTTCAAGCACGTCCCGGAGGTCCTGAAAAAGCATCACATTTCCCATATCCTGCTCGTCACAGACCCGGGTGTATACAAGCTTGGACTTACAAAACCTTTGGAAAAACAGCTTTTAAAATCTGAAATTTCATGTACAATATATAAAGATACAGTTGCAAATCCAACTTCTGCCAATGTAGAGGATGCAAAAAATCTCTATCTGGCAAATGGCTGTCAGGCGCTCCTTGCGTTCGGCGGCGGTTCTTCCATGGACTGTGCAAAAGCAGTCGGTGCAAGACTGGCACGTCCGCACAAGCCCCTGGCTAAAATGGAAGGTATCTTAAAGATCTGGCACAAGCTTCCGCTTCTGATCGCCGTCCCAACGACAGCGGGAACCGGAAGCGAGACTACCCTCGCAGCTGTGATCACCGATGCAGATACGCATCACAAATATGCAATCAATGACTTTAATCTGATTCCGGATTACGCGGTACTGGAACCATCCGTCACTTACGGACTTCCGCCGCAACTTACAGCGACCACAGGAATGGATGCGCTGACCCATGCGGTTGAGGCTTATATCGGACATTCCACTACAAAACAGACGCGTGCCGCATCCATCGAAGCAATCCAGCTGATCTTCGATAATCTGCAGAATGCTTATAAAAATGGAAATGATAAAACTGCCAGACGTAATATGCTCCGTGCTTCTTATCTGGCCGGAACTGCATTTACGAAAAGCTATGTCGGATACGTTCATGCCGTTGCCCACAGCCTGGGCGGACGTTATGGAATTCCTCACGGACTGGCCAATTCCGTACTTCTTCCGATTCTACTGGAAGCATACGGAACCGCTGCTCATAAGAAGCTGGCAGCCCTGGCACGGATTACAGGCGTCTCTGATTCTGCACTTGACGCCGTTGCCGCAGAAGAATTCATCAATCATATCCGCAGCATGAACATTTCCATGAATATCCCGGAGACCCTGGACGGTATCTGCGATGAAGATATCCCGGAACTTGCCCGTTATGCCGATAAAGAGGCCAATCCGCTTTATCCGGTACCGGCACTGTGGGGACCTGAAAAACTGGAACAGATGTATCATCTTGTACAGGAGGTAAATGAACATGACAGAAGCAGAAATTCAGAACATCCTGGAAAAGCAGCATAAATTTTTCCAGAGCGGACAGACTCTGCCTGTAAACCATCGTATAGAACAACTTCAGAAATTAAAGGAATCCATCATCCGGCATGAACCGGATCTGAATCTTGCATTAAAAGCCGACCTTGGAAAGAGCGAGACCGAAAGCTACATGTGCGAGATCGGACTCACTCTTTCAGAACTTACCTGGATGCTGAAACACATCAAGAAACTGACAAAGGAGAAATGGGTTCCGACACCGTTGGCACAATTTGCTGCCAAAAGTTTTCGTTCCCCTTCTCCATACGGAACGGTTCTCATCATGAGTCCGTGGAACTATCCGGTCTTGCTGACACTGGAACCGCTGATCGACGCACTCGCAGCCGGCAATACCGCTGTGGTAAAACCAAGTGCCTATGCGCCTTCTACTGCCCGTGTCATGCAGGAGATCATCGAAGAATGCTTCCCGGAAGAATATGTTGCCATGGTTACGGGCGGACGTGCCGAGAATCAGGCACTTCTGAACCAGCGTTTTGACAAAATCTTCTTTACCGGCGGCAAGACAGTCGGACGTGAAGTCTTAAGACATGCAGCCGAATACCTGACACCGGTTACACTGGAACTTGGCGGTAAAAGTCCATGTATCGTAGATTCCACAGCCAAGATCTCACTTGCCGCAAGACGTATCGTCTTTGGAAAATATTTAAACTGCGGACAGACCTGCGTTGCACCGGATTACATTCTCTGTGACCAGGCCATCCGTGACCAGCTGATCGATGCCATCAAAGCAGAGATCCGCCGCCAGTTCGGCAAACATCCGCTGGAGAATCCAAGCTATGGCAAGATCATTAACCGCAAGCATTTCCAGCGGCTTCAGGGACTGATTGATTCGGATAAAGTTGTAGCCGGCGGACAGTCCGATGCCAAGATCTTACGCATCGCACCTACGGTTATGAAAGATGTCACCTGGGACGATGCAGTTATGGGAGAAGAAATCTTCGGGCCGATTCTGCCTGTTCTGACTTACGAATCACTGGATGAAGCCATCCAGACTGTGGAGTCCCATCCACATCCACTGGCACTGTATTTCTTCAGTGAAGATAAAGCCGCACAAAAGAAAGTCCTTGCCCGCTGTCATTTCGGCGGCGGATGCATCAATGATACGATCATTCATCTTGCTACCAGCGCCATGCCGTTCGGCGGTGTCGGAGAAAGCGGAATGGGTGGATATCACGGGAAAGCCGGATTCGATGAATTTACACATTACAGAAGTATTGTAGATAAAAAGACCTGGATGGATCTGCCGGTGCGGTATCAGAGGTATAATAAGTTTAAGCGGAAGATGCTGCGGGTGTTTTTAAAATAATGGGTATTTAATTTATTAACTGGGTTGACCTCTCGGTCCTTGAAGAATGCAGTATAAGGCACTTCTTGTTCAGGTTCCATGAGGCAGAAACACTAAGGTCGTGGAAATTTACTAAGAACAAAATAAAATTGCGAGAACTCACCCCTTTCGGGGTTCAGACAACTCGCAATTTTATTTTAACGTAAATTC
>JBNMJT010000015.1:0-30631 GCA_050873945.1 Dorea sp. | reverse complement strand
TTAAGAAAGTACATCTCTGAAAGAGGAAAAATTCTTCCTAGAAGAATTACTGGAAACTGCGCTAAGCACCAGAGAGCTCTTACAGTAGCAATCAAGAGAGCACGTCACATCGCTCTTATGCCATACGTACAGGACTAATATTGAATATTGAAGCCGTCAGTGCATTGCACTGGCGGTTTTTTGTGTACAGAAATATACAAGAGAAACTGCGATCTATGGGATGATGTCACAATTAACTCTATTTTTTGTACGTTTGTCTCTTTCCTTTTGTACAATCTTGTTTTTCCACGGTATATTTGTTAGATTGAGATAGAAGCCATTAACCATGCAACAGGAGTCTGCATATGGAAGTTCAGTTGATAGAAAACAAAGAATTATTAAAATCAGTAGAACCGTTTGAAATCAAAAATCTGTTATGGGGAACAGAGAAGATTGCAAAAACGTATGGATATATTGGATTCGTTCCGGAAGATGGATTATATCTCAAACTGGTATGTCTGGAGAAAAATCCTCTCCGGGTCTATAAAGAAGATCAGGATCCGGTCTACAAAGACAGTGCGATGGAAGCTTTTTTCCAGTTTAAAGGAAATGACATAACAGCAGATGATATTTACCTGAATTTCGAAATGAATGCAAATGGTGCACTTCTTGCCTGTTATGGAAAGAATAAGATGGAACGTACACCATTTACAACGGATCAGATACGGAAGATGGAATGTACTGCGGAGATGAAGGAAGAGCAATGGAGCGTAAATCTTGTGCTTCCGGTAGAAGTTCTGGAACAGGTATATGGAAAAGTGGATTTACGGGAAGGAACAGCCTTTCGTTGTAATTTCTATAAAATATGTGAGACGAAAGAATATGAACATTATGCGTCGTACAGATATGTGGAAAGTGAACAGCCGAATTTCCACCTGCCGGAATATTTCGAAAAAGCAGTCATTGTCAAAAGCCGGAAAGAATAGAGCAAAATAAAGAAGTGAGAAAACATAAGACAATCATATAATTGGGAGGTTATACTTATGAAAATTTACAAAGCAAAAGATTACAAGGACATGAGCAGAAAAGCAGCGAACATCATCTCTGCACAGGTGATCATGAAACCAAATTGTGTACTGGGACTGGCAACAGGATCCACACCGATTGGAACTTATGATCAGCTGGTTGAGTGGTATAACAAAGGCGATCTGGATTTTTCGGAAGTAACTACGGTAAACCTGGATGAATACAAAGGTCTGCCGCGTACAAATGATCAGAGTTATTATTACTTCATGCACCAGCATCTGTTTGACCGTGTGAACATTGATCCGGAACAGACCAATGTCCCGAATGGAATGGAGCCGGATGCGGAGAAAGAATGTGGAAGATACGAAGAGCTGATCCATTCACTGGGCGGCGTAGATCTGCAGCTGCTCGGACTCGGACATAACGGACATATCGGCTTCAATGAGCCGGGAGAAGCATTTGAAAAAGAAACACACTGCGTGGATCTGACAGAGAGCACAATCGAGGCAAATAAGCGATTCTTTGCATCGGCAGATGATGTGCCGAAACAGGCATACACGATGGGAATCAAGACGATCATGCAGGCAAAGAAGATCCTGGTAGTGGTAAATGGAGAAGGCAAAGCAGATATTGTAGAGCGTGCGTTCTTCGGACCGGTTACACCGGAAGTGCCGGCTTCGATCCTGCAGATGCACAATGATGTGACACTGGTCGGTGATGAAGCAGCGCTTGCAAAAGTAATGGAATTACATGCAGATGCGTTAAAATAAGTTAATATTAAATGAAATGACTCCGTAACAACTTTCTGGGTTGTTACGGAGCCGTTTTGTTAATCGCCATGCGTTCGAAAGAAGCTGTCAGTGGCAGGTTCTGTAGATATCTGACTATTTGAATTCTCCCTCTGCCATAGCCTTGATCGAAGAAGCATACTCTGAAGGCGTCATCCCGGCAACTTTCTTGAACTGTCTGGAGAAATAGTGGATCGAAGTATATCCCAGATGTTCGGCGATCTGAGTGAAATTCATCCGGTTGGTCCGGATCAGTTCTTTGGCAGCATTGATCTTCAACATGGAGAAATATTCAATAATACCAAGACTGCAGTGCTCTTTGAAAATTTTCTGGAGCTGGGAACGTCCGATCAGATTATCCTTGCAGATCTGGTCAATGGTTACATGTGTTGTCAGATGACTTTCCAGATAATCCACAACACGGCCAAAGATCTCGGCATCACTGTTACTTTTCGTAACTTTCGGAGGATCAGCCTTCGGAAGTTTTTTTGAAAGTACGATCGGATTAGAGTAGCGCCGGATCAGATGAATCAGAAAATGTTCCAGATAAAGCTTGATCATCTGCTGTGCGCCAAACGTGTCCGGATCCTTTAGCGGCATATTCTGAAGGTAAGGATCGTCAAGGCGGCAGTCAAAACAGCGGCGGGCCTCTATGATGATGTTAGCGAGAAGATTGCGCTCCGTCTCGTCAATCTGTAAAAGCCGGTCATTAAAAAAGTACATTGCATCATCGTTACATTCAAAAGAAATAACGACCAGATTGGGAGCAATCCCGCCGGTTGCTTTTACATCATGAAATTCATTCGGTTTGTGGAAAATGAGATCGCCCTTTTTTAAAATGGTATAAGATTTTCCACGGGTAACACCGACCTCTCCTTTGTCTACGCAGACAAATTCCCAGAAATTATGAGATTCCCCGGCAAAACTGAAATTACTCATATATTCAAAATAATGGATACTGAATATTTTCCCGATGGTGATAGAATTTTGCAGTTCGACTCCATGATATGCCATAGTGATTCTCCTTTACAAATGTTTGCATCATATTTGATATCATCATAACGCAGAGTTGTCTGAAAAGTAAAGGGAAAATAAAGATCGTACAAATATTTATTGGTATAGATGGATAATTGTATAACTTCACTGGACGAAAGCATAATACATTTGTGAAACACTTGGTCTATAATACAACATAAATAATAAAAGAATATGAGGTGATACGAGAGGTATGGAACGTAAAAACTTATGGCAGACGTACAGTGAAGCGCAGATCCGGGAGCTGGAAGAAGTGAATGCGCAGTATCGTACATGTCTGGATGAAGGTAAGACAGAACGTGAATGCGTCAAAAAGACGATCGAACTTGCAGAGGCAGAGGGATACAGGAATATGAAAGACCTGATCAAAGCCGGCACAAAGATTCATGCAGGGGATAAAGTATATATGGATTATATGGGGAAAGCCATTGTACTTTTCCAGGCAGGAACAGCGCCGGTAGAGGAAGGAATGAATATTCTGGGAGCACATATTGATTCGCCTAGAATTGATGTAAAGCAGAACCCGTTGTATGAAAACGAGGGACTTGCTTATCTGGACACACATTACTATGGCGGTGTTAAGAAATATCAGTGGCTTTCAATCCCACTTGCACTTCATGGTGTGATCGTAAAGAAGAATGGAGAAAAAGTAGAGGTCTGCGTTGGGGAAAAAGAGACAGATCCTGTACTGGTTATCAATGATCTTCTTCCACATCTGGGAGCAAGACAGAGGGAGAAGCTGGCAAAAGATTTCATCGATGGGGAACAGATGGATCTTCTGATCGGCAACCGTCCGGAGGACAAGGAAGAGAATGCAGTTACAAGAAGAATTAAAAGTCTTCTGAAAGAAAGATATGATGTCGAAGAAGAAGATTTTCTTTCTGCAGAACTGGAGATTGTACCTGCGGGAAAAGCAAGAGACTGTGGTCTGGATAACAGCATGATCCTTGCATACGGACAGGATGACAGAGTGTGTGCATTCACATCCCTGTTCGCAATATTAAGAGCAGAAGAGGTTACAAGAACTTCCTGCTGTCTGCTGGTAGACAAGGAAGAGATCGGTAGTACGGGAGCAAGTGGTATGACATCCCGGTTTTTCGAAAATGCAGTTGCAGAGTATGTTCTTTTGAATGAAGGCGTTGAATACAACGATATTGTGCTCAGAAGAACACTGGCAAATTCAAAGATGTTATCATCCGATGTAAGTGCAGGATTTGATCCGATGTACGAGGATGTATATGAAAAGAGAAATGCAGCATTCCTGGCTCGTGGACCGGTGTTTAACAAATATACCGGATCCGGCGGAAAGAGCGGATCTAATGACGCAAATCCGGAATATGTTGCACAGCTCAGACAGATTATGGAAGAAGCAGGAGTGAACTTCCAGACAGCAGAGCTTGGCCGTGTTGATGTAGGCGGTGGTGGAACAATCGCTTATCTGATGAGTGTATATGGAATGGAAGTCATTGACAGTGGTGTGGCCGTGTTAGGTATGCATGCACCATGGGAGACAACAAGCAAAGCTGATGTATATGAAGCTGTAAGATGTTATGAAGCATTCTTAAAAGCAGAATTTTAAGATGCGGTAACATTATCTATAAAAAACTCTCTACAAAAGAAAAAGTGACGCAATGGGGTGCGGAATACCGGACTTCATTGCGTCATTTTTTATGCATCACGTTCCCGTTCTTTGCCGTTCCGCAGGGCATCGGTAATGCCTTTGACTGAAGAGGCATAGGCAGACGGTGACATCCCGGTGGCGATCCGGAATTGTTTGGAAAAATATGGAAGAGAGCTGTAAGAAAGGAAATATGCGATCTCGGTAAGATTCATGGATCCGTCGCAGATAATATCTTTCGCTCTCTGGATCTTCATTTTATTAAAATGGTCGATCACGCCACAGTCAAGCTGCTCATGAAACAGAGACTGAAGAGCGGATCTGGAAATGGAAAATGCATCGCAGATATCGTTGACGGTCAGTTTTTCGCAGATATGAAATTCCAGAAATTTCAGAATTTCACTGAGCCGTTCCTGTTCTGCGGATTCCTTTTCCGGAGAAGATTTGTGCATCGCAGAGGATGTATTCTCTGTGGTCTGATGTTCACGGATCAAAGTGATCAGGAATAATTCAAGGTAGAGAAGAATCATCTGCTGTGAAGCAAACGGTGCATTATCCTTTAACTGTACCTGTTCGACAGAAGGAATATGCATTGGCGTGGAAAGCGTCTGCCGGGCTTCTGTGATGATCTGTGATATCATGGAGCGTTCTTCCATACTCAGGGTGAAATTCCTGCGGATAAAGAAATCCATGGCAGGAGAATCACAGGTAAATGACATGACTACCAGATTCGGAGAGTCTTTCCCGATGGATTTGATCGCGTGGAATTCATTTGGCTGGTGAAAGATGATATCTCCGGTGTTGAGAGTAGTCCATGTGTCATCAGCACGGACGGCAACGGTTCCTTTGTCAACATAGAGAAATTCCCAGAAGTTATGAGATTCACCTTTGAATTCAAAGTTTTTCATATATTCAAAATAGTGCAAAGTGATGATCGCATCGATATCGATGGACCGCTTTAATTTGGTCTTTATATAAGTCATAATCAGTCCTCCTGGCTTATATTGTAACAGGATATGGACAATATGACAATAAGCGAGGACGAAACTCTAAGCATTGTTGTGCAGAATACAATATAATAAACAAAAAGAAATAAGAAAATTAGCGAATTTGCCAATGAAAGGTGGTTCATATGTTGGACATAAAGACAAACGCAATACAACTTGGAATGGACGATAGTGATCTGAAGTTTTCGTTCTGTAAAGGGGAAACGGAGTGGAGCTGGACGAAGGATTACCGTCCGAAAATGGAGTGTAAAGAGGGAACCGTTTTTTTTGACGAAGCACTGGAGATTCATCACGAACTGGTACAGAACGGAATCGGAAAAGGAATCCGCAGTTCATTTGCCGGATTTGAGATAGAAGGAACAAAAGTTCCATATGCATTTGAAACTTATGCATGGATCGAGGAAGCTACAGAAGATATTTTCTTCGAGTGGGTTCCGATATGTGAAGAAGGACTTACGGTAGAAAAAGTATTCTGGCCGGGAGAGCTGGAGTTAGAAGAAAAGAGAAATGACTGGTATACACTGCTGAATATGCAGCAGGGAGTGCTGATTCCGAATGACTGGGAGACAGAGCTTACAGCAATTCCATTCGATGGATTCTTCGAGACAGCCGGCGGCTATATGCCGTGGTTCTCACAGTTTAAGGGACGTAACGGATACATTGCGATCTGCACAACACCATGGAATGCAGGATATCAGGCAGAGCATCCGGAGAACGGACCATATACACATGTAGGAGTGAGATTCGAGCCAAGTCTCGGCAGGATGGATTATAAGAGAGTGGTAAGATATACACTGATCGAAGATGGAGATTACAACGATGCATGTAAGATCTACAGAGATTATGTAAGAGAACAGGGTAACTTATGTACGCTGAATGAAAAAGCTGCAAGAGTTGCTTCTGTAGATGATCTGATCGGATGCAGCTTCATCCATAAAGGAATTAAGACATTCGTTCAGCCGGAATCAGACTTTTTTGATCCGGAGAATCCAGATAAGAATAACAACCTGACACCATTTGCAGTCAGAACAAAAGAGATGAAAGAGCTTCATGAACTCGGAGCCGGAAAATTATATCTTCACCTGGATGGCTGGGCAGAGCCTGGATATGATAACAAACATCCAGATTACACACCGGCCTGCGAAGAAGCCGGCGGCTGGAAAGATATGAAAGAACTGGCAGACACGATGCAAAAGCAGGGAGATCTGTTCGGCATCCATGACCAGTACCGTGATTATTATTTCGCAGCAGAAAGCTTTGATGAAGATTATGCATGCAGACTTACAGACGGAACCATACCGACACATAAGAGATGGGCTGGAGGGCAGCAGTCTTACCTGTGTGCAACGCAGGCACCACATTATGTAAAACGTAATTTCCAGGAGATTGAAAAGAACCAGATCCATCTGGACGGTGCTTATCTGGATGTGTTCACCTGTAATGAAGGTGATGAATGTAATAATCCAAGACACCGCATGACAAGAAGAGACTGCTATGACTTCAGAGCAAGATGCTTTGATTATCTGATGTCAAAAGGAATTCTTCCAAGTTCAGAGGAAGTCAGCGACTGGAGCGCAAGAAGCCTTGTGTTCTGCCACTATGCACCATATGATTTCATGCTCCGTAAGCCGGGAAGTCCAAAACATGGTGTACCGGTACCGTTATTCAATCTGGTATATCATGACTGCCTGATCGAACCATGGATGATGGAAAAGATTGATGATACAGAAGACTATATGCTGTATGCATTGTTAAATGGCGGCGCGCCTTACCTGATCCGTGACGGTGCATATCCGAACTTTGATGGTTCCTTTGATGGAAATGTGAAAATGCACATCGAAGAAGATATTAAGAGATGTAAAGTTGTCACAGACCTTCATAAAAAGGTTGCAAAATGTGAGATGGTAAGCCACGAAATGGTAGATGGCAATCCACAGGTTCAGAGAACCACATTTGCAGATGGAACGAAGGTTACAGTAGACTTTGAAAAACAGACTTATAATATTGAAACGGTAGCATAAGATAATGTAAATATTCTGGAAACAGACATTTGCAAATATCGGATATACGGGAACCTATAGTTATAGAAGAAACAAAGGATGAAGAAAGGGCGGGATAAAAGTCATGAGCAAGCAGATGACAGTTGCAATCGCAGGACTTGGAAGCAGAGGAAGAGACACCTATGCAAAAGCCGCAAAGATCTATCCAGATAAGATGAAGATCGTTGCAATTGCAGACATTGATCCTGAAAAAGTCAGACTGACAGCTGAAGAATATGGAATTCCGGAAGCGCACTGCTACGCAAGCGCAGAAGAGATGCTTAAGGAAGAAAAACTTGCAGACGCCATGATCATAGCGACACAGGACAGACAGCATGTAGAGCAGGCTGTTGTGGCACTGAAAAAAGGCTATCACCTGTTACTGGAAAAACCGATCTCACCGGATCTTGCAGAGTGCAGAAAGATCTCCGAGGTGGCAAAAGAATGTAAAAGAGAAGTAGTTGTCTGTCATGTATTAAGATATACACCAATCTACCAGAAGGTAAAAGAAATTCTGGATGCAGGAACAATCGGCAATGTAATCTCGATCATGGCAATTGAAAATGTAGGATGGTTCCATCAGGCACACAGCTTCGTAAGAGGTAACTGGGCGAACTCAGATGAGACAAGCCCGATGATCTTACAAAAATGCTGTCATGACATGGACTTATATCTGTGGCTGGCCGAAAAGACCTGTAAGTCACTGACATCCTATGGAGACCTTAACTACTTTACACCGGAACACGCACCGGAAGGCTGCAGTGGAAGATGCCTGGAAGGATGTAAGGCAAAAGACAGCTGTATCTTTGATGCAGAAAAGATCTACATGGACCATGAAAGAATCGGTTACCGCAAAGGTAACAGAATCTGGCCGTTAGATGTGCTGGTGCCATCCGGACCGACAGAAGAGAAGCTGATGGAGGCATTAAAGACAGGACCATATGGTAAATGTGTCTTCGATTGTAACAATAATGTAGTAGACCATCAGGTTGTGAACCTTCAGATGACTGATGGAACGACGATGAGCTTTACGATGTGTGGTTTCACATATGAGACTTCCAGATATGCAAAATTCATGGGAACCAAAGGTGAAGTAATCGTAGATATGCAGCCGTATGAAAAGGAAAGCAAGATCGTGATTGAATACTTCGACCCGGAAAAGACAAAAGAAGTAATAGATGTTGCAGCATTATCCAATGACTTTTCCGGACATGGTGGCGGAGATAACAAGATGGTTGAAGAATTCCTGGACATCATAAGCGGAGAGAAGACAGAGAGTACATACGTAACATCTCTTGACAGATCGCTTCAGAGCCATTATTGTGCACTGGCAGCCGAATATTCGAGACTGCATGACGGAAAAGTAGTTGAGATAGATACATTCCGGTAAATATGACAACAATATAGTATATGTGTTTTTTGCAGAGCAGCAGAAGACTTCATATAAAACGTAACCTTGTAATAATAAGAAAAGGAGTAGACATTATGAAAAAGAACATGAGAAAAGCAGCAGCCCTCGGACTTTGTGTGGCAATGGGCGCAACGATGCTGACAGCTTGTGGAGGAAGCGACAGCAAGAAAAGCTCAGGAGGAAAAACAGAATTAAGCTTTGGTATCTGGGATGAGAACCAGAGACCTGCAATGGAAAAACTGGTAAAAGCATATGAGAAAGAAAACTCAGATGTTAAGATCAGCATCCAGTTAACACCATACAAAGGCGGAGAGTACTGGACAAAACTGGAAGCAGCAGCAACAGGCGGAAAAGCACCGGATGTATTCTGGCTGAACGTACTGCACCTTGATTCTTATGTAGACGGCGGAATCCTCGATGACCTGTCAGATAAGATCAAAGATTCTGATATCAACGACAACTTCTCAGAGACACTGGTAGACAACTATGTTCGTGATGATAAGAACTATGCAGTACCAAAAGACTTCGATACAAATGCTTTATGGTATAACAAAGAGATCTTTGATGAGTGTGGAGTTGACTATCCTACAGATGATATGAGTTATGATGATCTCGTTGCAACAGCAAAAGCATTAAAAGACAGTGGAAAACTTGGAGACGGCGTATATCCATTCGCTTGCCCGGTTGATTTCCAGACATGGTATTATCAGACAGTATACGCTAACGGCGGATATATCTTAAGCGATGACAAGAAGTCTACAGGATATGATGATCCTAAGACACAGGAAGGTATCCAGTGCTGGATCGATATGTACAACGAAGATTTATCACCAAGTGCATCTGCTCTTTCAGAGACAACAGCAGACGCTATGTTCGAAGGCGGACAGCTTGCAATGAACTTCGCCGGATCATACATGGTTCCAGAGTATGCTGAAAACGATGCAATTAAAGACAAAGTTGACTGTGTAGAGATTCCTACATTCAATGGTAAAGAAGCAAACTGTATCAATGGTCTTGGATACGCTGTATACGAAGGAAGCAAGAACAAAGAAGCAGCAGAAGACTTCGCTATCTGGCTTGGAAGCAAAGAAGCTCAGGAAATCCAGGGAAAAACAGGTGTTGTAATCTCAGCAAGAACAGATGCTCAGAAATACTTCGCAGATGCAAACTCACAGTACAACCTTGCAGCTTATACAAATCATGCTGATGAAGCATATCCGCTTCCAGTTTGTACAAAAGCAGCAGAACTTTATGACCTTGAAGCAACAGAACTCCAGAAAGCATACAACGGTGAAGAATCACTTGCAGATGTTTGTAAGGGTCTGACAAAACAGGCAGATAAGTTACTTCAGGAGAAATAGTAATTAAGTAGGTGAAATGATATGGCTGACGGTAAAACAAAAACAGGCGTAGTGAAAAAACGGGCGAGTAAAAGAGAGAAGAAAGATTGGATTGCGGCGTATATATTTATTGCACCGGTTACCATCGGCCTTCTGGTGTTCTATATCTGGCCGTTTATCCAGAATATCTGGTTTAGCTTTAATGATGTAAACAAATTTAATATCGCAACATTCTGTGGTCTGGACAACTATGTGAAGTTATTCCATGACGCAGAAGTACTCAAAACATTTGGAAATACACTGAAGTATGTTGTTGTAACAGTTCCGGTAGGATTATTCTTATCCATACTGATCGCAGCACTTCTGAATTCCAAGATTAAAGGAACTTCCATCTACCGTACGTTGTATTTCTTACCATCCGTAACCATGGCAGCAGCTGTTGCCATGGTATGGAAATGGATCTACAACGAGAAGATGGGTATCTTAAACAGTGTCATCCGGGCACTTGGCGGAAAAGGTGTAGGCTGGCTGACAGATCCGAAGATCGCATTGTTCAGTGTTATGATCGTAGGATTATGGATGTCGGTAGGTTATAACATGATCATCCTGCTTGCAGGTATGCAGGGAATCTCAAAATCTTATTATGAAGCGGCACAGCTTGACGGCGCAGGTCCGATCCAGTTGTTCTTCAAGGTAACGATTCCGCTGCTGACACCAACGATCTTTTTCGTAATGATCACATCTATTATCGGTGGATTCCAGGTATTCGATGTTATCTATATGATGATTGGTAAAACGAACCCGGCATATGCGAACACACAGACGGTTGTTATGTTATTCTACCGTCAGGCATTCGACTATGGATATAAGGGATATGCAGCAGCAATTTCTATTCTGATCTTTGCAGTTATCATGCTGGTAACAGTGATCCAGATGATCGGTCAGAAGAAATGGGTAAATTACGATTAGAAGAGGAGGAGAAGAAAAGTGAATAGTGTAAAAGGAAGAAAGATTATTGTACATGTCTTACTTCTCCTTGGAATTACGATCACGGTATTTCCATTTGTATGGATGATCCTGACTTCGTTTAAGACAGTCGGAGAAGCAATGCAGATACCGCCGACAATTTTCCCAAAGAAGTTTTTGACAGATGCATATTCATCAATCGTAACAGCACTTCCATTCGGAAGAGTATATTTGAACACAATTATATCAACAGTGGTAACGACCTTTGTACAGGTGCTGTTCTGTTCAATGGCAGCATATGGATTCGCAAGAATTGAATTCCCATTCAAGAATGCAATCTTTGTACTGGTATTATCCGTACTTATGGTACCGGGTCAGATTTTCCTGATCCCTCAGTACCGGATCGTTCAGAACTTAGGTCTTCTGGACACCATACCGGCATTGTTCCTGCCGAACTTATTCAGTGCATTTGGAACATTCCTTCTGAGACAGTTCTTCCTGTCATTGCCGAAGGAACTGGAAGAAGCAGCATTACTTGACGGATGCAACCGTTTCCAGATATTTGGGCAGATCATGCTGCCGCTTACAAAAGCCGGTATCGTATCATTGGTAATCTTTACAGCAAAATTCGCATGGAACGATTTCATGTGGCCGTTGATTGTTAATACATCTATGGAGAAGATGACACTTGGACCTGCACTTTCCACATTACAGGGACAGTACACAACCAAGTATCCGATGCAGATGGCAGGAGCCGTAATGGCAGTTATCCCGATCATCGTATTGTTCTTCATCTTCCAGAAACAGTTTATCGAAGGTGTGGCACAGTCAGGAATTAAAGGTTAGAGATATAAAAAATAAGAGGATGAGCTTCAGGGCCCGTCCTCTTATTTTTTTATATTATGCTTCGGGTTCATATTTCTGAAAGATCCGGTCAAACATAATACTGTAGATAAATGACATTACAGAGAATCCGCAGATTCCACTTAATACTACAACCATGGCAAATGTCTTAGTTGAACTGGAGCACAGGAACAGGATCAGACCTGCAAGTGCCAGCATAACAAGTGTATACGGCAGATGTCCGAACGTCATCAGCAATGCATTCTTAAGTGCCTGCTTTGTTGTACACACAAAATGTGAAATAACAGGAAATACATATAAGAATACAGACAACGCAACTGCACACACGATCCAGAGAAGGATCCGCACGACTGCGAACAAGGATGTATTCTGTGAATTAATAATGTAAAAATCCATTCCAAGAAAGATAAAGACCAGAATGGATAATATCCATACAAGTGTACCCTGCTTAAAATTCTGACGGAATGATTTCCAGAAGTTCCGCCAGATATAAGGATCTTCACCACGGACCATCTTGAGTGTCACATAGGAAAGTGCACTGGTGGACGCGCCGATAGTGATGACCGGGACACAACTGAAGATAAAGATCAGGTTCAGGATAACCAGATCAAAGATTTTCGCGATAAACTCCATGACAGGGTTATCGGGACTGAAAAAACGACTCATGACAGATGTCCTCCTAAGAAGTAATAAATATTAAGTTGTAATTTGCTGCTTTGCGTTCAGATGCAAAGTGACAGAAGTATGATTTGGAACACTGTCGATGGAGATACCGTAATCATTGCCCTCGTAGAGCCTTATCTTGTTATGGATATTGATCACGCCGATATTGTCGGATGCTCCGGAAGGCGAATTACTTATGAAAGTGATCTCTTCCCCCAGCCTTCGAGTCAGTTTCTGCAACGCTTCTTCGGAAAATCCGATTCCATTATTTGTGACAGTAATGTACAGATCATCTTCTGATCTGGTAGTCTTTATGGTAATGATACCGCCTTCCTCAATCTCATCCAGACCGTGGAAAATAGCATTTTCTACGATTGGCTGCAGAATCATTTTCGGGATCAGGCAGACCTTCGTATCATCTGAGACTTCCAGTTTATATGTGATCCTTCCCTGAAAACGGACTTCTATCATATACAGATATTTGTCGATGATATTTAATTCATTTTCCAGAGGCACGAGAAAAGCACCTTTAATAGAATAACGGAACAAATCCGCCATATTTGTGCAGATCTGGGCAACTTCCGGAATGTCGTGCATCAGAGAAATCCCACGCATACATTGTAACATATTATAGAGAAAATGTGGGTTGATCTGGCTCTGATATGCATAAATTTGTGTCTGTTTTTTATTCAGTTCCATTTCATAAATACGTGCCTGTGATTCGATGTCACGCTGGTTCAGAGAAGAAATCCTGTCAAGCATACGGTTCACATGAGAAGTAATGGAACCAATCTCGTTTTTCAGGTTGGTCTGCAGATGAAGTTCATTGCTCTCATAGTTAAGATTTTCGATGGCATCATTCAGCTGATGTACCGGATGGATGATCAGATGCTGTACGGCAAGGATGATCAGCAGTATGTATACGAGAAGAAGGATTGCAAGCGTGAGTAAAAGACGAGATTCCCGCCCTTCCGAAAGCCGTATCTGTCCGGTATAAGCAACGGCACTGATGTCCAGATTGGTATTGGAAAGTTCTTCGGTCTTTTCGAAGAATTCGAAGTCTTCCCGTGCCGAGATATGTCTGCGGGCAACGGCATTGGAATATAATATCTGATTGGTTGACCGGTCGGATATTGTCAGGGAAATGTCCGTAGATGTATTTACCAGTTTATACAATGCATCAGTTTTACAGATAACCGCAATGTTACCAACGTATTTTCCGAAGTTCTCGGAAAATGAGGTAAGATATATCGGGGCAAAATAGATCATATAAGGGGTGTCTGTTGTTGGCTGTACGTAAAAACGGAAGTAAGACTGGCTGTCGTAACGGCTGTCCTGAAAATGATTTATCACAAAATCTTCCATATCGGCGGGAATGTAGCTGATCAGACTCGTTGCAGAAGTCTGATCCCACATAAGGATATCTACCAGTCCCGGAGTATAAGACTGCGCCATACCGATCAGCTCAGAGTAAGACTGTCTCTGAAGCTGATGGGAATCGGAAGATGAACTTTCGAGATAAGCCTGTGTTTCTTCCTGGGATGAAAATACGGTGGCTGTTTTCTTCATACTGGTGGTCATGGAAGAGACATTGACATTAATGTTTTCAAGTGTAGAGATACAATAGTTCTTTAATTCCTCGTTCTGGGTCTGATGCAGATGGATAATAATGAAAAAGTTAATCGCGAGAATAATACAGACCGGGATTAACAGAATGGTAATAAACTGGCGGGAAAGTGATTTTTTCATAAATATTAAACCTCACAGATATCTTTCGTTATATTTTGTGTACAGAGAGCCTGTCGCCGCCGGAAGGGCTTCTGCTTTTGTTTCTAATGTGGAAGATTACGGTATTCCTTGGGTGAATAGTTACAGCATTTTTTAAATACTTTGCTGAAATAAAAGTAATCTTTAAAACCGACCATGGAAGCAATCTCTTCCAGAGAATAGTCGGAGTTATGAAGCAGATTCTGCGCTTCTGTAATCCGGAGCTCTGTAAGATAAGCGGAAAATGTCTGACCAAGATACTTTGTAAAAAGTGAGCAGCAGTAATTCGGATTCATATTGAATTCTGCGGCCAGAGATTTTAACGTCAGTTTTTCTGAAAAATGAGTGATCATATAGTTTCTTAATCCTTCGAAATTGTCATCAAGATAGGAAGGTTCCGGTGTAACGGTCTTACGGCTGTCGAGATGTCTTTTGGCACGGTTCAGTGCTTCGGAGGTTTCCTGCGGATCCAGAGGTTTCAGACAATATCCGGCAACGCCGTAAGAAATCGCCTCCTGTGCATAGGAAAAGTCACTGTGGCCGCTGACAATAATGAATTCACAGTTTACATTCTGCTCACGGACACTTTTGATAAGTTCCAGTCCTGTCATTCCCGGCATCCGGATATCGGTTATGACCAGATCGGGTTTCTTGGAGACGATGGCCGGAAGGGCTTTCTGCGGGGTCCGGTAAGAACCGGTAATTTCAAATCCCATATCTTCCAGGGAAAATGTTTTTTCTATATCAATGATTGTCCAGGGTTCGTCATCGACGATAATTGCTTTATACATAATAGGTACGCCTGCTTTCACAAAAATCTACAATATTGTGCAAAAAATACTACTTAAAGTATAAATTCAATGCCTATAAAAAAGCAAGCGAATTTATAAATGTTAAAAAAATATCAAGATAATTCGTGATGAAATTAACAAAGAGTCTGTATGTTAAATAAGTATCAAGAATATTCAGAAAAATGTAAAATACTCATAAAAAATTACAAAAAACTGAGTTAATTACATGTCAGTGAAATGTTGGATTTTATATAATTAAATCAACAAAACACGACCATAACAAAAAGGAGGAGATGTTATGAAAAAGAGAAGAAAAGTTCTTTCGGTTATGCTTTGTGCAGCAATGGTGGCCAGCCTGGCAGCCTGCGGCGGCAAGAGTGATGACAAAAAAAGCAGCGATGATGGTGGAAAAGTAAAACTGACATTCTCAACATCCGTATATGTTGAGGAACCTCACCAGAAAGCGATCGATGCATTGCTGGAAGCATACAGCAAAAAGGAACCAAATGTAGAGATTGAAATTCTTGGAGCAGGTTATGATGGATATTGGGATAACATCACAACTGAGATCCTTTCAAACAACGAAAGTGATATGATCCAGGTATATCCGGAAAATATTTCTACATATAATGCGATCCGTGAAGGCGGAACATTTATGGATCTTTCAGAATACATGAGCGACGATCTGAAAGAAAAACTGGTTGGACAGGATATGTGTGATGTGGATGGACAGACACTGGCAATCTCCAGCTATGCATGGGGAACAACCGGAATCTTCTATCGCAAATCCATGTTAAAAGATGCAGGAGTAAATCCTGAAGATATCAAGACACAGGAAGATTTCAGAGAAGCATGCAAGAAGTTCACAGATGAAGGTAAATATGCAATGGGCGTTGTATCTGGAACACATGCATTCACAGTCAGTGAGTGGAACCGTCTGATCGCAAGACCTGTATCAAACGGACTGTACTTCCCGAACGGAGAGTCAGAGCCATATACAGCTGACAATGTAAATATCAATGCACCTGAAAACGTATGGGCAGCTCAGTGGTGGCAGGATTTTATCTTA
This sequence comes from Dorea sp., assembly GCA_050873945.1. Classification (GTDB taxonomy): domain Bacteria; phylum Bacillota; class Clostridia; order Lachnospirales; family Lachnospiraceae; genus Dorea_A. Next base: position 14,268 of record JBNMJT010000015.1, on the reverse strand, counting down.
AAGGATAAAGCTGCAAAACTGGTTACAGATAAGAAAGATTCCAGAGAAATGTTCTGGAACGGAGATGTTCCATTCAACATGGATGGTCCTTGGTTCGTAGGAATGTGCAAAGAAAGAGATGAGTCTTTAATGGACGATATCGGAATCATTCCACAGTTCGACATTGTATATGACGGAACAACATACAAACCAAACCCGACAAACTATCCACTGGTAACAATGATCAGTAAGAACTGCAAGCATCCAAAAGAAGCTTATGCATTCCTTGAGTGGATGACAACAGATGAAGCACAGAAGATCATCGCTGACTGCGGTATGATCCCAAGTAACACAGATTACTCTACAAGTGATGAATACATCGAGAATCACGAATTAGAGCACAAGATCGTTGAGTTCATGCAGAACAACTACACAGACCTCGTAGCTGACCCTAACATCTCACAGCTGGGAGAAATCTCACAGATCATGCTGGATGCAGCTCAGAAGATGTTCTCAGAGCAGGCAGCAGATGTACAGGAAGAAATGGACTCAGCTCAGAAACAGGTAGAAGAAGTTATGAGCAGAGATGCTGAATAGTAAGTAGAAAAAGATTAAGTAAGGAGTGGTCCATCAATGAATCAGACAAAGAAAAATGGTAATTGGAAAAGAAAAATGGAACCATATGCCTTCCTTGTTCCACTGGTACTGATATTATTCCTGTTCCTGGTTATCCCGTTGGTAAAAGCGGCGATCATGAGTTTTCAGTATTATTATGTAACAAAACCATCGCCGAACGGACACTATTTTGTGGGACTTGAGAACTACGGAAAAGTGTTACAGGATGAATACTTCTTCAATTCCGTAAAAGTAACACTGATCTATATCGTAGTAACTGTTGCAGGAAGATATATTATCGGATTTATTACAGCATTGTTATTAAATACAAAGTTTTTGGGACGTGGTCTGGCACGAGCACTGATCATCATTCCATGGGCTGTTCCGGAAGTTGTAGCATGTCTGGTATGGATCTTGATGTATGACAAAGATTATGGAATCATCAATTTCCTGCTGAACAATGCCGGAATTCTGTCACATAATATCGCATATCTTCAGGATGTGTCGGTAGCTCTTCCGGCGGCAATGGTTGTCAACATATGGAAAGGTTTTCCATATGTTGCGATCATGCTGCTGGCGGGCATGCAGAGTGTATCTACAGATCTGTATGAAGCGGCAGATATTGACGGTGCAACAACATTTCAGAAAATCCGTTACATCACGATTCCGGCGATCCGTTCGGTATCAACAACAGTATTCTTACTGTTGATCATCTGGACGATCAAGGATTACGCGATCGCATATGTACTGACAAAGGGAGGTCCGTCAAGGGCGACAGAACTTCTGACCATTTACATACAGCAGACAGGATTTAAATATTTTGACTTTGGAAAGGCTTCGGCGGCTGGTATGCTGATGCTCCTCGTAGCGCTGGCATTCACATTCTTCTATTTCAAGGTCCTGAATAAGGAGGAGGAATAGATATGAAAAAAAGAACAGGTAGAAAGGTAATTACGGTAATTTTGGTTGTTATTGTGTGTATGTTCGCACTGTTCCCGTTTGTATGGATGATCTCAACATCATTCAAAACGGCAGGAGAAGTATACAGCAAGACACCGTCCTTTATCCCAAAGGCAGCAACTATGCAGGGATACAAAGAAATGCTTACAACCCATTCCACAACATTTAACTTTATGCAGTGGCTGGGCAACAGTGTGATCGTATCACTGTTAACAACAGCATTTTCCATGATCATCGCCACATTAGGCGGTTATGGAATCTCAAGATTCCGTTTTCGTGGAAGAGGATTTTTATCTTATTTTATATTAACAACACAGGTACTTCCGGGATCACTGCTGATCATTCCATTATATGTAATTATGGGTAATCTGCAGCTTCTGGATACAAAGATCGGTCTGGTAGCAGCTTACTGTACGTTCTCCATTCCATTCTGTACATGGATGATGAAGGGATTCTTCGATACGATCCCAATCTCCCTGGAAGAAGCAGCGAGAGTGGACGGAGCCGGAAGATTCAGAATCTTTGCAACGGTAATCTTACCGCTGACAGTACCGGGACTGGTAGCAACCGGTATCTTCTCTTTCATCAATGGATGGAACGAATACTTATTCGCTAGCACATTCATGAAGAGCTATGAGAACTGGACACTGCCGATCGGAATTGCAAGTTTCTCCGGACAATATGCGACGAACTGGGGAACACTGATGGCTGGAGCCGTGCTGATCACCTTGCCGGTAGTAATTATGTTCTTATTACTGCAGAAACATCTGGTAAGTGGTATGACGGCAGGAGCGGTAAAACAATAAACAACAGGAACATTTAACATTATAAAAGTGAACAGGAGGATGCAACTATGGAAATTAAACAGATCAGAATGGGTATTGTAGGAGCTGGTACATGGGGACGTACACATGCGTCTATCTATGCAGAACATCTTTTTGCAGATCCGGTAGCAATCTGTGATATGAATGAAGCAAGAGCAAGAGAGATTGCGGATGAATTCGGAATCCGCAAAGTATATACAGATTATCATGATATGGCAGCTGACGAGGAGATTGATGCAGTTGCAATCGTAACACCTGACTTCGCACATGCTGATATTGCATGCGCTATGGCAGATGCAAAGAAAGATATCCTGATCGAGAAACCACTGGCAACCACAAAAGAAGATATCGCAAGAATCTGCGAGGCAGTAGAGAGAAATGGCGTACGCTGCATGGTAGACCTTCATAACCGTTGGAATCCACCGTTCAATACAGCAAAACAGGAGATTTCTTCCGGAAAACTTGGAAAACCATATACAGCATATATCCGTCACAGCGATGTGAAATGGGTAGCAACAGATATGCTTTCATGGGCTTCAAAATCTTCAATTTTATGGTTCCTTGGAAGCCACAGCCTGGATTCTTTGAGATGGCTGGTTGGATCAGAAGCAAAACGAGTATATTCTGTGAAAAAGGAAGGCATCTTAAAAGGACTTGGCGTAGATGTACCGGATATCTATCTTACAACAATTGAATTTGAAAATGGTGTGGTAGCTCACATGGAAAATGGATGGGTAACACCAAACGGAAACCGCAATATCAACGACTTCAGATGCAGCGTAATGTGTACAGAAGGAATGATCAGTCTTGATCTTTCCAGCCACAACCTGATCGAAGAAGTAACAGAAGAGAAGGCAACCGTACCGGATATTCTGGTATCGAATATGGTATTTGACCGCTGCAAGGGTCTGTCTTATGAAAGTATCAGAGACTTCGTAGACCGTCTGGTAGATGGAAAAGAATTCAGAGTAACTCTGGAAGACTCCAGAAGAACAGCACTTGCGATCATCGCAATTCTTGAATCAGCAGAGACAGGAATGCCGGTAGAAGTTGAATATTAATCATTAATAATAAAAAGAAGGCGGAAGAGAATGGGAATCTGTTCTCTTCCGCTTATTTTCGTCCGGAAGTATGCTATAATGAAGAACAGTGAGAAAAGACAAGGAGGAAGTATATTTGGACAAAAATTTTGGTTCAATGCCGCTTGGAAAAAAGATAGAATACCTGTGGATGTATTATAAGATATGGCTGGTTGTACTTGCAGCAGTAATTGGTGTGATCTATCTTGGATGTACGATGTACAAGGGCAGACATACAACCGTTCTTCTGAATATAGCGGTCACCGGGGGCGATTCGCAGAAGGCAGAAGAACTGAACAAAGACTTCTGCAGATATGCAGGCATTGACAAAAAGGACGGGATCATCCGGATACAGGCGAATATTCCGGAAGACGGAGGAAGCCTGTCCTCGAAGACGGCGCTGACAACGCTGGTAGGCGCAGATGCAGTGGATGTACTGATCTGTGGAGAAGATGTGTACCAGGAGTACAAGAAGCAGGATGGTTTTCAGAAAACCATTGATCTTCCAGAAGATAATACGCTGAAAAAGAAGAAAATCATTTCTTATGATGATGCGCATGCAGCCATTATGGTGAATGCACAGAATCAGAAAATGGCAGAAAAATTTATCGGGTATCTGGAACAGTTAAAGTAAATGCCGGACTGAAAAAAGACATTTCTGGCAGTATATAAAATTGTGCAAATTAAGAAAAATATAGGACAAAGATTTCTGGAAATAGTTGTACTACAATGAATCTAGAAACGAAAGATCCTAAAGACATGGAGGTAATTATAATGAATAAACCAGTATTAGTGATCATGGCAGCAGGAATGGGAAGCAGATATGGCGGTCTGAAACAGTTAGACCCTGTAGATAACGATGGACATATTATCATGGACTTTTCTATGTATGATGCAAAGAGAGCCGGATTCGAGAAAGTCGTATTTATCATCAAACACGAGATCGAAGAAGAGTTCAAAGAGCATGTAGGAAAACGTATGGAAAAATACATGGATGTCGCATATGCTTATCAGAATATTGACAACATTCCGGAAGGCTATGAAGTACCGGAAGGACGTGTGAAACCTTGGGGAACCGCACATGCCGTATATAGCTGTATGGATGAGATCGACGGACCATTCGCAGTTATCAATGCAGATGATTATTACGGAGTAGAAGCATTCAAGCTGATCTACGATTATCTGTCAACACATGCAGATGACGACAAGTACAGATATACAATGGTCGGATATCATCTTGCAAATACTGTAACAGACAACGGATATGTATCCAGAGGTGTATGTGAGACGAATGAGAACGGAGAACTGGTATCCGTAACAGAACGTACCAGAATCGAGAAATATAACGGTGGTGTTGCATACACAGAAGATGATGGTAACACATGGGTACAGGTACCGGATGATACAACCGTATCTATGAACATGTGGGGATTTACAAAGAGCATCTTAGAAGAGATCAAAGCAGGCTTCCCGGCATTCCTCGATAAAGGACTGCAGGAGAATCCTATGAAATGCGAGTATTTCCTGCCGACTGTAGTAAGCAATCTTCTTGCAGAAGACAAGGCAACTGTATCGGTGCTGAAATCCGCAGATAAATGGTATGGAGTAACTTATAAAGAAGATAAACCGGTTGTGGTTGCAGCCATTCAGAGAATGAAAGACGAAGGACTGTACCCGCAGCATCTTTGGGAGGGAAAATAAATGAATCCTGTAACACGGGAACAAAGAGATGAAGCGATTGCGCATTTTAAATATGAAGGAACACTAATAAAAGATTGTCCATATGGAAGCGGACACATCAATGATACATTTCTTCTGGTATTCGAGATTGCCGATATGGGAAGAATCAAAGTCATTCTTCAGAGAATGAATTCTACGGCATTTCCAAAACCGGTAGAAGTAATGGAGAATATTACAGGAGTGACTTCATTCCTGAAAAAGAAGATCATGGAGAGAGGCGGAGATCCGGAGAGAGAGACGCTGAATGTAATTCCGGCAGTTGACGGAAAGCCTTATTATGTGGATTCACAGGGAGACTACTGGAGATCGTACAAGTTCATTACAGAAGCAAGCAGCTTTGACCAGGTGGAAAAGCCGGAGCAGTTCTATGAAAGTGCGGTAGCATTTGGTAATTTCCAGAGTCTTCTGTCTGATTATCCGGCAGAGACACTGCATGAGACGATTGAGAAGTTCCATGATACGAGAGACAGATTTGCCAAATTCAAAAAAGCAGTCGAAGAAGATGTGATGGGAAGAGCAGCTTCCGTTCAGAAGGAAATCCAGTTCGTTCTCGAAAGAGAAGAAATCGCAAATTGCTTTGCGGAAATGCTGGATAAGCATGAACTTCCACTTCGTGTTACACACAATGATACAAAACTGAACAATGTTATGCTGGATGATAAGACCGGAAAGGGCATCTGTGTGATCGATCTGGATACAGTAATGCCTGGTCTTGCGATGAATGATTTTGGAGATTCTATCCGTTTTGGTGCAAGTACAGCACTGGAAGATGAGACAGATCTTTCAAAAGTATCCTGCAGCATGGAATTGTTCGAATTATATACCAGAGGATTCTTAAAAGGATGCGATGGTAAACTTACAGCAAAAGAGATTGAGTTGATGCCGATGGGCGCAAAGACAATGACATTCGAATGTGGTATGCGTTTCCTTACAGACTATCTGCAGGGAGATAAATACTTTAAGATCCACAGAGAAGGCCACAATCTCGACAGATGCCGTACCCAGTTCAAGCTTGTTGAAGACATGGAACAAAAGTGGTATACTATGAACGAAATCGTGAAAAAGTATAGTGACAACTAGGAGGGTACTATCATGGCAAAGAAAATATTGATCACCGGAGGCGCCGGATATATCGGAAGCCATACCGCATTAGAGCTTTTGAATGAAGGATATGAGGTTGTTGTATATGATAATCTCTGCAATTCATCAAAAGAATCATTAAAGAGAGTAGAAGAGCTTACTGGAAAGCACATTACATTCTATGAAGGAGATGTAATGGACGAGGCTGCTTTAAAAGAAATGTTAGAAAAAGAGAATGTAGATGCAGTGATCCACTGTGCAGCACTCAAAGCAGTCGGAGAATCCGTTCAGAAGCCATTGGAGTACTACCGTAATAATATAACAGGAACATTGACACTGATGGATGTTATGAAGCAGACAGGTGTTAAGAATATTGTATTCAGTTCATCTGCAACCGTATACGGAAGTCCGGAAGAGATGCCGATCACGGAAAATTGCCCGAAGGGACAGTGCACGAATCCATATGGCTGGACCAAGTCTATGATGGAACAGATCATGACAGATGTTCAGAAAGCCAATCCGGATATGAATGTGATCCTGCTCCGTTATTTCAACCCGGTAGGAGCTCATGAAAGCGGACGTATCGGAGAAGATCCAAAGGGAATCCCGAACAACCTGATGCCATACATTTCCCAGGTAGCTGTAGGAAAACTTGAAAAGCTCGGAGTATTCGGGGATGACTATGATACACCGGACGGAACCGGAGTGCGTGACTACATTCATGTAGTAGACCTTGCAAAAGGACATGTAAAAGCAATCAACTATATCTTCAGTAATCCGGGACTGGATATCATCAATCTCGGAACAGGTGTCGGATATTCCGTACTTGATATGGTGAAAGCATTCGGTAAGGCATGCGGTAAGGAGATCCCTTACGAGATCAAGCCAAGAAGAGCCGGAGATATCGCAATGTGTTATGCAGATCCTGCAAAGGCAGCCAAAGTCCTTGGATGGAAAGCTGAAAAAGGACTGGATGAGATGTGTGCAGACACATGGAGATGGCAGTCACAGAATCCAAACGGATATGAGGCATAAATAAAAATAAAACTTAAGAAATAAAAATATAGACAGGTGGGAAACACTTAACAGAACGTTAAGATTTCCCATCTTTCTTTTTATGATAAGAAATGGTATAATCATCACGTATGTAAAGTGTAATGTGAGATGCCATCTGCATTTCAGATTGCAAAAGTAGTGGGGAAAGCTCACGAACAGAGGCGAGAATCATGGAAAAGAAGAATGAAAATGGAAAGGTGCAGCTGAAAGGCCAGCTAAAGCTTTACATCCAGTGGCCTGCGATCATGTCGCTGCTTTTGATCGCGATGGATCTGTGGGTTTATAAACTGGATCACAGGGCAGGGATCCTGATGGCAGTATTCGTGCTGATATATATCATCATGGTGGGAGGACTGTATTTCTACAGTAAGAATATCATCATGAAGGATCTGGTGGAATTTGCTGCACAGTATGGTATCGTCCAGAATACACTGCTGAGGGAATTGTCGATCCCCTATGCAATTCTGTTAGATGACGGAAAAGCAATCTGGATGAATGACGAATTTGAAGCAATTCTGGGAGGAAAGCCAAAAGGAGAAGCTTACATCAGTAAATATATTCCAGAATTGAACCGTAGTATATTTCCAAAAGAGGACCAGCAGAAGGTCACGATGGAAGTATATTATGATGATAAGGAATATCAGGCAGAGATCCGCAGAGTATCGGTAGAAGGATTCAGCGATACGGAACAGCTTATGGAACTGCCGAAGGAGAAAGAATATTTTATCGCAGTATACCTTCAGGATGTTACAGAACTGAACCGTACGATCCGGGAAAATGAAGAACAGCGTATGGTTGCCGGTCTGGTATACATTGATAACTACGATGAAGTGATCGACAGCGTGGAAGAGGTCAGACAGTCGCTTCTGATGGCGCTGGTAGACCGTAAGATCAACCAGTATATTGCAAAGGTCGACGGAATCGTCAAGAAACTGGAGAATGATAAGTATTTTATCATCATCCGTAAGTCTTATTTTAAACAGCTGGAAGAAGATAAGTTCTCCCTTCTGGATGACGTAAAATCCGTAAATATCGGAAATGGAATCCCGGCAACGCTCAGTATCGGACTGGGACTGAGTTCCGATTCTTATGCTCAGAGTTATAACTATGCGCGTGTTGCGATCGATCTTGCACTTGCAAGAGGCGGTGACCAGGCAGTTATCAAAGACTGCAACGGTGTTACTTATTATGGAGGCAAGCGCGAACAGACAGCGAAGAATACCCGCGTAAAGGCGCGTGTAAAAGCCGAAGCGCTGCGTGAATTTATCACGGTCAAAGATAAGATCTTTGTTATGGGACACAAACTGACGGATGTGGATGCATTCGGTGCGGCAATGGGAATCTACCGTGCGGCACTGGCGTTGGAGAAGCGTGCATATATCGTAATTAATGAAGTGTCTGCATCACTGAGACCGTTATATGAATTGTTCGAACAAGATCCGAGTTATCCGGATGACCTGTTCCTGACATCGTCACAGGCGATGAATATGGCGGATGAGAATTCGATGGTAGTCGTTGTAGATACGAACCGTCCGATGATGACAGAGTGCGAAGAGCTTCTGAAGACAACGAAGACGATCGTGGTACTGGATCATCACCGGCAGAGCAGTGATAATATCGACAATGCACTGTTATCTTATATCGAACCATATGCTTCATCGGCATGTGAGATGGTATCAGAGGTACTGCAGTATATCGTAGATGGTATCAAGATCCCGAAGATCGAGGCGAGCAGCCTGTATGCCGGTATTATGATCGATACCAACAACTTTGTGAACAGTACCGGAGTCCGTACCTTTGAGGCTGCGGCATTCTTAAGAAGATCCGGTGCGGATATTACGCTGGTAAGAAAGTTATTCCGTGACGACATGGAATCTTACAGAGCAAAAGCAGAGATTATCAGCAGTGCGGAAGTGTATCATAATAAATTTGCCATCGCAAGAGGTGTGGATCTGCACATCGAGAGCCCGACGATCATCGGGGCACAGGCGGCAAATGAACTTCTGGACATCAGTGCAATCAAGGCATCGTTTGTATTAACAGAATATAATGGAAGAATATACGTCAGCGCACGTTCCATTGATGAGGTCAATGTACAGATCATCATGGAACGTCTGGGCGGCGGAGGTCATATGAATGCTTCCGGTGCACAGTTCAACCATACAGACATGGATGAAGCGGTAGCCTGCTTGAAACAGGTGATTGACGAGATGATAGAAGGAGGAGACTTGTAATGAAAGTAATTTTGACAGAAGACGTAAAGTCACTTGGTAAAAAAGGAGAGATCGTAAACGTCAGCGACGGATACGCAAGAAACTTTATCTTAAAGAAGAATAAAGGTGTAGAAGCTAACGGAAAGAACTTAAATGACCTGAAATTAAAGAAAGCCAACGACGACAAGATCGCGCAGCAGCAGTATGAAGATGCGCAGGAGCTTGGTAAGAAGATCGAGGCAGGAAAGATCGAAGTTGCAATTAAGATGGGCGAAGGCGGAAAAGCATTCGGTTCCGTATCTTCAAAGGAGATCGCAGAAGAAGTCAAAAAGCAGATGGATCTTACGATCGATAAGAAGAAAGTACAGTTAAAGGAAGCAATCAGAACACTGGGAACACATAACGTTCCGGTTAAGCTGCATCCAAAGGTAACAGCAGAGCTGAAAGTTGTTGTAAAAGAAGAAGCATAGGAGGAATTCAGGCGTGGAAGAAGCACTCATCAAACGAGTCATGCCACACAGTATCGAAGCAGAACAGTCTGTTGTCGGCGCCATGCTTATGGATAAAGATGCCATCACCACTGCAGGAGAAATCATCAGTGGTGATGATTTTTATCAGGCGTCATACGGAGTGATCTTTGATTCGATGATCGAACTGTTCAATGAAGGGAAACCGGTCGATCTGATCACCCTGCAGGAGAGATTGAAGGAAAAAGATGTACCGGCGGAGATTGCCAGTCTGGAATTTGTCAGAGATCTGGTGACAGCAGTGCCGACTTCTGCGAACGTGAAATATTACGCACAGATCGTGGCAGACAAATCTGTGATGCGTAAGATGATCAAACTGAATGAAGAGATTGAAAATATGTGCTATGCCGGAAAAGAGCCTCTGGAGTCGATCATGGAGCAGACGGAGAAATCCATGTTCCAGTTGCTGCAGAGACGTACGACCGGCGAATATGTTCCGATCAAGCAGGTGGTATTAAATGCACTGGATAAGATCGAGAAAGCATCCAAGAGTAAGGGAACCGTTACCGGAATCCCGACCGGATTCATCGATCTGGATTATAAGCTGTCCGGATTCCAGCCGTCAGACTTTATCCTGATCGCGGCCCGTCCGTCCATGGGTAAGACGGCGTTCGTCCTGAATATTGCACAGTATATGGCATTCAAGAAGAATAAAGCTGTTGCGATCTTCAGTCTGGAGATGTCAAAGGAACAGCTGGTTAACCGACTGTTCTCTCTGGAATCACAGGTAGATGCCCAGTCTTTAAGAACCGGTAATATGAAAGATTCCGACTGGGAGAAACTGATCGAAGGAGCCGGTGTGATCGGACAGTCCAAGCTGATCATTGATGATACACCGGGTATCTCGATCTCGGAATTAAGATCAAAGTGCAGAAAGTACAAGCTGGAACATGGACTGGATATCATCATCATCGACTACTTACAGTTGATGACCGGAAGTGTAGGTAAGAGTTCCGAATCCAGACAGCAGGAAGTCTCAGACATTTCCCGTCAGTTAAAGGGACTTGCCAGAGAGCTGAACGTACCGGTTGTATCTCTGTCACAGTTGAGCCGTGCGGTAGAAAGCCGACCGGATAAGCGTCCGATGCTTTCAGATCTCCGTGAATCCGGAGCCATCGAGCAGGATGCGGACGTGGTAATGTTCATCTACCGAGATGAATACTACAATAAAGATTCTGAATTCAAAAAACAGGCAGAAATTATCATCGCAAAACAAAGAAACGGCCCGGTAGGGACCGTTAATCTGGCCTGGTTAGGCGAGTATACAAAGTTCGCAAACCTAAGCAGACAGGAAGATTCGTTTTAATTTTTTTACTGGACCGGCATCGGCCGAAGCTTTCCGGAAGGATTGCTGCTGGCGGATCAGCTGGTCCAGTTTTTTGAATTCCAGTTCTTCCTGGCGTTCTTTTGCGTCCAGAAGAAAGGACATCTCCTGGCTGAACATGGCGAGAAGAACCTCGTTATTATTCTGCAGCATACGTTTTAACTGCAGCTGCTCCCTGGTCCGCCTGATATCCGGGATCAGAGCCTTGAGATCAGAAAGGGAGACTCCCTGCTCATAGAGGTCCCTGATACATGCGTACAGTCTGGCATCATCTTTGGTTTCACGTTTGATCTGTTCTAAAGTATTCAAAGCATTGGTATGATTTCCCACATTAGATACCCCCTTATATTATAATACTTGTCCCTTATGGGTAAATGTATCATAGCACAGGGGAAAACACCGATTTCGTCAGAATCCGTCGAGGGAAATGAAATTGTTGAAAAAGATATGATTACATACAGAGAATATTGTGCCGGTATATATAGGAATAAAAATACGCAGCACATTATGTACTGCGTATTTTGGGTCTGAGTATATAAAAGAACCTGTCAAAATGACAGGTTCTTTGTATATACTTCTTATTTCGAATGATTAGCCTTCAGAAATAGCTCCTACTGGACACTGAGCTGCACATGCTCCACAATCTACACAAGAGTCAGCATCGATCTCATAATGATCTGCTCCCTGAGAGATAGCTCCTACTGGACATTCAGCTTCGCAAGATCCACAGCTTACACATTCATCACCAATTACGTGTGCCATAGTATGTACCCTCCTTTGAGTTTAAATTCTAGACATAAACCAATTCGTTGTCTCTGTCCATATCATAATACAAAAAGATGAAATAAACAAGGGAATTAGATGTTTTTTTGGAAATACATAAAAGTTTAGTTATAACTAACTTGCGTTAGAAACTACTATTGTAAAAATATGAATTGCTATGTGTTTAAAAGAAGCCGCCACTTGTCAATGTATCCGTAATGAGCGGCCAGTGGCAGGTCATGCAGGTGGCAGGTTCTGTAGTTAATAAGGAAATCTCGTTGTGAGGTATAAAAGATCTGGGTTAAAATTAAGAAAAATTTCAATAAAAAGTTCAACAAATTTTCACCGTTTTGGTGTATAGTATAGAATGCTGATAAAGTATAAGAAAAATATAAGTAGAAATATGAGTAGAATTTGAAAAAAGTAGGTAGAAATGATACCGGATATAGGAGAGAGGAAAATGAAAAGAAATCGAATCATTGCTATGCTGCTGGGTACGGCACTGCTTGTATGTGGATGTCAGCAGACGTCAAAAGCAACGGATGAAGAGAAGAAGATTGAAGCAGAAAAGAATACAACCAAGACAGAAGAGAAGGCATATCAGGGAAAATTAGACCTGATCAGTCCGGCAGCTTATAGTAATACAGACGGACTGAAACTGAAAAAAGGAGATTATATCTCCATCATTGGAAAGGCAAATAACGGTCAGTATTGGGATGAAGTAAAAAAAGGTGTGGCACAGGCTGCAGAAGATCTCAATACAAGTCTTGGCTATACAGGAAAAGACAAGATAAAAGTAACATATAATGCACCGGATAAAGCAGACAACGTGGATGATCAGGTGAACCTTCTGGATGAAGAGCTGGACAGATATCCGGTTGCAGTCGGAATCTCGATCGTGGATCTGCAGGCTTGTCAGGTACAGTTCGATCTCGCAACCGACAGCGAGATTCCGGTCGTAACTTTTGATTCCGGATCTGATTATCAGGGAGTAGCTGCGGATGTATCGACAGATAATACCGCTGCGGGAACAGAAGCTGCACAGAGACTGGCAGAAGAGATGGGTGACAGCGGAGAAGCGGTTCTGTTCATTCAGGATTCCAAATCCCAGGCAGCTCTTCAGAGAGAAAAATCTGTGACGGATGAATTGACAGCGAATCATCCGAACATTTCTGTGGTAAATGTATATCATATGGATGAACTGAGCGATATGCAGAAGACAGTATCTGACGAGATCAATGCCGGAACCTACCGTCCGAAAGACAGCGAACTTCCGGATGGACAGCTCACAGGAGAAGATATGGTGACTGCAGACAGTATTACAGAAGAACAGGTAGTTGACTACATTCTTGCAAAACATCCGAATATCACCGGCTGCTTTGCTGCAAACGGTGATGCTGCGAAGCTTGCGGTCGATGGACTGGAAAGAAATAAGATGGAAAAACAGGTAAAAGTCATCGGCTTCGATGCCAATGACGATGAGATCCAGGATCTGAAAGACGGTAAGATCAACGGACTGATTGTGCAGAATCCATTTGGTATGGGATATGCAACCGTTGTGGCTGCGGCAAGAGCTTCCCTGAATATGGGAAATGAGGCTGTGGTGAATACGGGGTATACCTGGGTGACGAAAGAGAATCTGAAGACGGATGAGGTGCAGAAGATACTCTATAGTAAGTAGTTGGGATTTAATTTATTAACGGAATTGGCCTCTCAGTCCTTGAAGAAAACAGTATAAAGTGCTTCTTGTTCAGGTTCCATGTCCTAAGAAAAACTAAGAGAGCCAGAATCCCCTAAAAACAAAGGAATTACGTTCACAACTCACCCCTTCGGGGCTCAAACAGGTTCACTACATTCCTTTAACGGGGATTCTGACTCTCTAATTTTTTCTAAGAACATTCCACATTCACTAGAAGCACTTTATACTGTTTTCTTCAAGTCGTGACTGGCTGCGGAAGTTAATAAATGAAATACCGGGAGTGTGTGGCCTGGTGGAGACCACTACTGTGCACTATCTAATAAAACTCTTAAAAGTCCACTATGTGACAGATAATTCCAACAACCTTCCGGTATCATAACAGTTACGCAACCACCATTTAATCCTTCTGG
>JBNMJT010000014.1:0-30714 GCA_050873945.1 Dorea sp. | reverse complement strand
TGAGTCAGACTATGATCATTATCAGTATGTCACACGGGAAATCACGGCAGAGGGAGAAAGTGCAGACTACGAACTTTCTTCCGGTAATTATGTTGTAGGTGTGGAGATTCCAGAGGGAATCTACACAGTGACACCGAAAGATGATTATGACACTGTGCAGATCGATGATCCGGAGAACAGTATCTATCTGTATGAATATACGGAGGGGAAGAAAGACAAGATTGAAGATGTCCGTCTCTATAAAGGCGCAGTGCTGACATTAAGATGTAAGACGACGGAAAAACTGCACACGGACAATGCACAGGATATAGATACGCTGGAAACAGCCGGGCAGAGCAATCCACTCGCAGAACCGGTAGAAATCAAAGGACAGAAAGTCCTGACTGCCGGAAAGGATTTCGAACCGGGAATTTATGATCTGGATCGTATATCAGGGGATGGGGACGTGAAGATAACCATATATTCTGAAGAGCAGGAAGAGATGAATTCCTGGAGCCAGTATTTGTCAGAAGATGGAATAGACGGAGATACGTTCCATTATCTGGTGATTCCGGAAAATGCAGCAGTAGAAGTGTCAGAAGACTTAAAAATAAAGCTTACACCGTCAGAACAGATCGCATCAACAGATTATTATGGCTTTTATAACAGATAAGTTTACAGATTGCATAGCGAAGAGAAATTGTATGTAAGAAGATAGAGGAAAATCAGGAAAGAAGGAGCAGGAAGATGGCAAATAAAATATCAGATGAGACCATTGAATACGTTGGTATTCTTGCAAAACTGGAATTATCCGGTCAGGAAAAAGAAGATGCCAAAGCAGATATGGAAAAAATGTTAGATTATATAGATACTTTAAATGAACTGGATACAGACGGAATTGAACCAATGTCGCATGTATTTCCGGTAAAAAATGTATTCCGTGAAGACGTTGTGACAAATGGAGACGGCAGTGCAGAGACACTGGCGAATGCACCGTTGGAAAAAGACCAGAGCTTCAAAGTACCAAAGACGATCGGATAGGAGGGAAACGGTTATGGATATTACAAGTCTTACAGCAGTAGAGCTTGGAAAGAAGATCAAAGCAAAAGAAATATCTGTTGTGGAAGCCGTGGAAGCCTCCATTGCACAGATTGAAAAAGTAGAAAAAGATGTCAACAGCTTTGTAACACTTGATAAGGAAGGTGCATTAAAGCGTGCAGAAGAAGTGCAGAAATTAATCGACGATGGGACATTGACAGGACCGCTTGCAGGAGTACCGGTAGCAATCAAAGATAACATGTGCACGAAAGGAATGCTGACAACCTGTAGTTCGAAGATCCTTGGAAACTTCCAGCCGATGTTTACTGCGGAGGCAGTCAAGAATCTGGAAGAAGCAGGAGCTGTGATCCTCGGAAAGACGAACATGGATGAATTCGCCATGGGAAGTACGACAGAGACTTCTTATTTCGGACCGACAAAGAACCCGTGGAACTTAGAGCACGTTCCGGGAGGATCATCGGGAGGAAGCTGTGCAGCAGTTGCAGCAGAAGAGGCACCATATGCACTTGGATCTGATACGGGTGGATCTATCCGCCAGCCAAGTTCGTTCTGTGGCGTAGTCGGAATTAAACCGACATATGGAACGGTATCCCGTTACGGACTGATCGCTTATGGATCTTCTCTGGATCAGATTGGACCTGTTGCGAAAGACGTAACAGATTGTGCGACGATCCTGGAGACCATTGCTTCTTATGATCCTAAAGACAGTACATCGATCAAACGCGAAAGCTATGATTTTACATCTGCACTGGTAGATGATGTAAAAGGCATGAGAATCGGTATTCCGAAAGACTATTTCGGAGATGGTCTGGATGCTGAGGTGAAGGAAAATATCCTTCAGGCAGTAAAGGTACTGGAAGAGAAAGGTGCAGTCGTAGAAGAATTTGATTTAAGCCTTGTAAAATATGCGATTCCGGCATATTATGTCATTGCTTCAGCAGAAGCCAGCTCAAACCTTGCACGTTTTGATGGTGTGAAATATGGTTATCGTACAGAGGAATACGAAGGACTTCATAATATGTATAAGAAATCACGTTCTGAAGGTTTCGGACCGGAAGTAAAGAGAAGAATCATGCTTGGTTCATTCGTCCTGAGTTCCGGATATTATGATGCATATTATCTGAAAGCACTGAAAACAAAAGCATTAATTAAGAAAGCATTTGATAAAGCATTTGAAAAATACGATGTGATCGTGGCTCCGGCAGCTCCGACAACGGCACCGGAACTTGGAAAGAGCTTAAGCGATCCGATCAAGATGTATCTGGGAGACATTTACACGATTTCTGTCAACCTGGCAGGTCTTCCGGGAATCACGATTCCGGTAGGAAAAGATTCCAAAGGACTTCCGGTGGGTATGCAGCTGATTGGAAATTGTTTCGAAGAAAACAAAATCATTCAGACGGCATATACATTTGAGCAGACAAAAGCGTATGAAGCACCAGAACTTGCAAAGGGGGACAGATAGTCATGGCAAAACAATATGAGACAGTCATTGGACTTGAGGTCCATGTAGAACTTGCAACAAAGACGAAGATCTTCTGCGGATGCAGCACCGCATTCGGAGGAGCACCGAATACACATACATGCCCGGTTTGTACCGGTATGCCGGGATCACTTCCGGTACTGAATAAACAGGTCGTAGAATATGCGATGGGAATCGGTCTTGCAACACACTGTGATATTACAAGAGTGTGCAAGTTCGACCGTAAGAACTATTTCTATCCGGACAACCCGCAGAACTACCAGATCTCACAGCTTTATCAGCCGATCGCAAGAAATGGTTATGTAGAGATCACAGTTGGCGACACAAAGAAGAAAGTCCGTATCCACGAGATGCACATGGAAGAAGATGCCGGAAAACTGGTACATGATGAATGGGATGATACCTCATTGGTAGATTTTAACCGAAGCGGTGTGCCGCTTGTTGAGATCGTATCTGAGCCGGATATGCGTTCATCAGAAGAAGTCATCGCTTATCTGGAAAAATTAAGAACGATCATCCAGTATCTGGGAGCATCCGACTGTAAACTTCAGGAAGGTTCGATGAGAGCGGATGTTAACTTATCCGTAAGAGAAGTGGAAACTCAGGAGTTCGGAACCAGAACAGAGATGAAGAACCTGAACTCATTCAAGGCAATCGCAAGAGCTATTGAAGGAGAAAGAGAGCGTCAGATCGAACTCATTGAAGAAGGAAAAGCCGTTGTACAGGAGACAAGAAGATGGGATGACAACAAGGAATCATCTCACGCAATGCGTTCCAAAGAAGATGCCCAGGATTACCGTTACTTCCCGGAACCGGACCTTGTACCGATCGTGATCGACGATGAGTGGATCGAAAAGATCAAAGCAAAACAGCCGGAATTCCGTGATGAAAAGCTGGAACGTTATAAAAAAGAATTCGATATTCCACAGTACGATGCAGAAATCCTCACAGAATCCAAACACATGGCGGATATCTTTGAAGAGACGACGGCAATCTGTGGAAAACCGAAGAAAGTATCCAACTGGCTGATGGTAGAGACCATGCGTCTGTTAAAAGAACACGGCATGGAACCGGAAGATATCAGCTTCTCACCGGCTAACCTTGCCAAACTGATCGGACTTACGGAAGCAGGAACGATCAATAGTTCTGTTGCAAAAGAGGTATTCGAGCAGGTATTTGAAAAGGACGTAGATCCGGAAAGTTATGTAGAAGAACACGGATTGAAGACAGTCAATGACGAAGGCGCACTGGAAGAAGTGTTAAAAGAAGTCATTGCAAAGAACCCGAAAGCCATCGCCGATTACAAAGGCGGGAAAGAAAAAGCACTCGGCGCACTGGTCGGACAGACCATGAAAGCCATGAAAGGAAAGGCAAATCCTGGAATGGTGAATGAGAAACTGAGGGAGATGTTGAAATAGTTTGGTATTTAGTTCATCAGACTGGTGGATACCCGGAGCGTAACCGTTGTGATACCGGAAGGTTACGAAAAAATATCCATGAAAAACTTAGAAAAGCAGTGGATTTACAATGCCTATCGCTATTTTTTTGTACAGTAGAGGATTTCACTTTGTTACAATCTCCGCTGCTTAATTTATTAACTTTCGTAACCAGTCACGACTTGAAGAAAACAGTATAAAGTAGTTCTAGTGAATGTGGAGTGTCCTTAGAAAAAGTTAGAGAGTCAGAATCCCCGTTAAAGGAATGTAGTGAACTTGTTTGAGCCCCAAAGGGGCGAGTTGTGAACGTAATTCCTTTGTTTTTAGGGGATTCTGGCTCTCTTAGTTTTTCTTAGGACATGGAACCTGAACAAGAACTACTTTATACTGTTTTCTTCAAGGACCGAGAGGCCAACTCCGTTAATCAATTAAGTAAAAAACTCCCTGTGGTTCTTGCTGAAAAGATGGTATAATTAATGTACGATTATGATTATACATGACACGGAGGAAACAGGCATGAGTGAATTTGTGACCTTGAAAGATGTGAAGAAGATATACCAGATGGGTGAAGTTGAGATCATGGCAGCGGCAGGGATCGACTTTGAGATTAAGAAAGGGGAATTTGCAGTTGTTGTCGGACCGAGTGGTGCCGGAAAGACGACAGTATTGAATATTCTTGGGGGAATGGATACTGCTACGTCGGGGCAGGTGCTGGTTGACGGTCAGGATATTGCAACGTATTCAACGAAACAGCTGACGGCATACAGAAGAGATGATATCGGATTCGTCTTTCAGTTTTATAATCTGATCCCGAACCTGACGGCACTGGAGAATGTGGAACTGGCACTTCAGATCTGCAAGAATCCGATGGATGCACAGGAAGTTCTGGAAGAGGTCGGACTTGGAGAAAGACTGGAGAACTTTCCGGCGCAGTTATCGGGAGGAGAACAGCAGAGAGTATCGATCGCAAGGGCACTGGCGAAGAATCCGAAGCTGTTACTCTGCGATGAACCAACCGGTGCACTGGATTACAACACAGGAAAATCCATCTTAAAATTATTACAGGATACCTGCAGGAACAGTGGAATGACAGTCATCCTGATCACACATAACTCAGCAATCGCACCGATGGCAGATCGTGTGATCAAGATCAAGAATGGACGGGTGGATAAGATCATACAGAATCCGGATCCGGTTCCGGTTGAGACCATAGAATGGTAAAAGGTGGAGACGGCAGATGGCAAAAAAGATAACACGTAAGAATTTTTACATGGAGATCCGCCGCAGTTTCGGACGCTTTATTTCTATCCTGTTTATTGTTGCGCTGGGAGTCGCATTCTTTTCCGGAATCCGAGCATCGGAAGCATCGATGCGGATTACGGGAGATGCGTATTTTGACGAGTCAGAGCTGATGGATATCAAGGCGGTCAGTACGCTTGGAATTACAGAAGATGATGTGAAGGCAGCCGGGAATGTAAAAGGAGTCGGAAAGGCAGAGGGAGCCTACAGTGCAGATTTCCTGAATATAAAGAATAAAAAGCAGTATGTACTTCATGTCATGTCTGCAATGGAAGATATGAATAAGGTTACGGTCAGTGAAGGACGTATGCCGGAAAAAGTGGGAGAATGTCTGGTGGATGACCAGATGCATTATAAGGTCGGCGAGACGATTAAGTTAAAGTCCGGAACAGATGATAAAGTAACAGATACTTTGAAGACAGATGAATTAAAAGTAGTAGGAAAAGGAAATTCACCATGTTATATTTCGCTGAGCCGTGGAAGTACAACCATCGGAACAGGTACGCTTAATGGATTCGTGGTGGTTCCGGAGAAGACCTTTGATCTGGATGTATATACGGAAACGTATGTGCAGGTGAAAGGTGCGAAAGATCTGACTGCCTATACGAGTGCGTATAAAAAGAAAGTAAAGACAGTTAAAAAGCGGATGGAAGCAATCACAGAAGAAAGAGGAAAGATCCGCAAGGCAGAACTTTCAGATAAAGCAGAAGAAAAACTGGCAAAAGCACAGAAGAAGCTGGATGACGGAAAAGCAGAATCCCAGCAAAAACTTGCAGATGCCGAGAATCAGATCACGGACGGAGAGACACAGCTTTCACAGGCAAAAGAAAAAATCGCAAGCGGAAAGTCACAGATTGCAAATGCAAAGAAGACGATCAATGCGAAACAAAAGGAGCTGGATCAGGCGAAGAAAACGTATCAAAGTGGTCTGAAACAGCTGAATCAGGGAAAAAAACAGTATGAGCAGGGTAAGGCGGCTTATGATGCCCAGAGTGCAGAAGCACAGACACAGATCCAGACGGGTGAACAAGGATTAGCAACCTACAGAACAGAACTTGATAAAGGATGGGAAGGATATCAGACCCTTCTGAATACAATTGAAGCATTAAAAGCACAGGCAGCAGGCAAAGATAGTACGGGACAGCAGCCAGGACAGGATCAGGGTACAGGTGCAGCACAGCAGCCGGAACAGGATCAGGAATTATTACAGAAGATCCAGGCAATGGAACTGCAGGCGCAGGAGACAAAGAAGACACTGGATGCGAAGGAGCAGGACTATCAGACAAAGAAGGCAGAGCTGGACGTGGCAAAGCAGAAGCTCGCAAGCGGAAAAGCAGAACTTGACCAGGCAAAAGCGAAGCTGGATGCCAGTGAAGCACAGCTTGCCAGTGTGGCTGCAAGTATAGAATCCGGACAGAAACAGTTGGATGCCGGAAAGGCAGAACTGGAAGCACAGGAACAGACGCTGAAAAACGGTGAGGCTGAAATTGCTGAAAATGAAGCAAAGCTTGCAGATGCCAGAAAAGAATACGAAGATGGAAAGAAGACATCGGAAGAAGAAATCGCAAAAGGCGAGAAAAAACTTGCGGATGCAAAAGAACAGATCAAGAAGATTAAGAATCCAAAATGGTATGTATATAATAGAAGTACTCTGGTAGAATATGATGGATTTGGAGAGAATGCCAACCGTATGCGTGCGATCGGAAAAGTATTCCCGGTCATGTTCTTCCTGGTTGCGGCACTGATCAGTCTGACTGGCATGACACGTATGGTGGAAGAACAGCGAATCGAGATCGGTACGATGAAAGCACTCGGATATGGGAATTTTTCCATTGCTTCCAAATACCTTGGGTATGCACTTCTTGCAACGGCAGGCGGAAGCATTTTAGGTGTATTGTTGGGAGAAAAAATCCTTCCGTATATCATTATCTATGCATATGAGATCATGTACCCGCATATTCCGAAAATCTATGTACCTTATCATCTGAGTTATGCTGTGATGGCTTCAGCAGCATCAATTGTATGTACTATGGGGGCAACACTGGCATCCTGCTACAAAGAACTGGCAGCAGAACCAGCTGTTCTGATGCGCCCGCCGGCACCGAAAAAAGGTCGGAGAGTGTTCCTGGAAAGGATTGGATTTATCTGGAAGCGGATGAATTTCACATGGAAGTCAACGATCCGCAACCTGATGCGTTATAAAAAACGTTTCTTTATGACCATATTCGGTATCGGCGGCTGTATGGCACTGATGCTGGTCGGATATGGGGTGAAGGATTCTGTATACGAGATCGCAGATATTCAGTATGATGAGATTCAACTGTATGATGGCCACATCTTTTATAAAGATGATGTGACAAAGGCAGAGAAAGAAGAACTGAAAGATTATCTGAAAGAAGATTCGGATATTCGGACTTACATGGACGCAGATATGCAGAGTGTAACGGCATACAAAGGCAGTAAAAAACGCAGTGTATATCAATGTGTGCTTGGTAATCCGGAAAGTGCCGGGAAATATGTAGATTTTCATGACAGGAAGACGAAAGAATCTTATACACTTACCGATGATGGCGCAATTGTCAGTGAAAAGACAGCGAAGCTTCTGAATGTAAAAGAAGGAGATAACATCAAGATAAAGAGGGGAACGGAGAAGAGCGGCACAGTAAAGATTGCACACATCTGTGAAAATTACATGGGACATTACATATATTTCACACCGGAGTATTATAAGAAAGTATATGGAAAGACGGCAGAATATAATTGCATCATGTTCCGGGCAAAGAATGGATATTCAGATGAGCAGGTGAAGAAGGCAGGCGAAAAGATCCTGGCAAAAGATCAGGTACTGACGATCTCTTATCTTCGTGATATCAAGGACCAGCTGGATGACATGCTGGCCAGCCTGAACCTGGTAATTATTGTCCTGATCGTTTCGGCAGGTATGCTGGCATTTGTAGTGCTTTATAATCTGAACAGCATTAATATAACAGAGCGCCAGAGAGAACTTGCGACATTGAAAGTTCTTGGTTTCTACGATATGGAAGTAGCAGAATATGTATTCCGCGAAAATATCCTGCTGACACTGATCGGAGCCGTGGTGGGAATCGTGTTCGGTAAGATCCTGCATCTGTTCGTTATTCAGACGGTAGAAGTGGATGCGGCGATGTTCGGCCGGAGTATTTATCTGCCAAGTTACATCTACAGCTTTTTATTTACGATAGGATTTTCCTTGTTCGTAAACTGGGTAATGTATTTTAAACTGAAAAAGATTGACATGGTAGAATCACTGAAAAGTATAGAATAGTCATCAAATTGATACTGTGTAAAGAATGTCATACGAAAAGTAAATATCAGAAAAATATGGAAGTTTATAAATGGTTTATAAATTTCACAGAATTGTTAGCACTCTTTTTAAAAGAGTGCTAATTTTCTATTGACTTTTAAAATATGCAGTATTATCATATCTGTTAGATGAAAAATGTAACAAAAAGATGCACGCTGATAAAAGAAGCAGCATCTTTTGTCACGAATATGATAGAAATATAAAAAGTAGAAATAGGAGTGATTTATAATGGCAGCAAAGAAAGGTAGTTTGTCAATCAGCAGTGAAAACATTTTCCCGATTATTAAAAAATGGGTATATTCCGATCACGATATTTTCGCACGTGAGCTGGTATCCAATGGATGTGATGCGATTACAAAACTGAAGAAACTGGACATGATGGGTGAATACCAGTTACCGGATGATTACAAACCGGCGATCAAAGTTGAGGTCAATCCAGAAGAAAAAACTCTGAAATTTACAGATAACGGTCTTGGAATGACAGCCGATGAAGTAGAAGAATACATTACGCAGATCGCATTTTCCGGAGCAACACAGTTCCTGGAAAAATATAAAGACAAGACAACAGAGGATGACATGATCGGACACTTCGGTCTCGGATTCTATTCTGCATTCATGGTAGCCGATGAAGTGCATATCGATACTCTTTCTTATAAAGAAGGTGCAAAGCCGGTACACTGGGTAAGCAACGGCGGAACAGAGTATGAGATGGAAGACGGAGACAAACAGGAAGTCGGATCTACGATGACACTGTATCTGAATGAGGATAGTCTTGAATTCGCCAACGAATACAGAATGAGAGAAGTTCTGGAAAAATACTGTTCTTTCATGCCGGTAGAGATCTTCCTGTCCAAGGCAAATGCAGAGCCGGAATATGAGACGATCGACGAGGCTGATCTGAAAGATGACGATGAAGTGATCGAGCATATTCACGAAGATGCCAAGATGGAAGAAAAAGAGAATGAAAACGGCGAGAAAGAGATGGTAGAGACAGAACCTGCCAAAGAAAAAGTAAAGATTAAAAAACGTCCGGTTTCATTAAGTGATATCCATCCACTGTGGACAAAGCATCCAAATGAATGCAGTGATGAAGATTATCTGAACTTCTACCGCAAAGTATTCATGGATTACAAAGAGCCACTGTTCTGGATCCACCTGAATATGGATTATCCATTTAACTTAAAAGGAATCCTGTACTTCCCGAGAATCAATACAGAGTATGATTCTATTGAAGGAACAATTAAATTATATAACAACCAGGTATTTATCGCGGACAATATCAAAGAAGTCATTCCGGAATATCTGATGGTATTAAAGGGAGTTATTGACTGTCCGGATCTGCCGCTGAATGTATCACGTAGTGCGCTTCAGAATGATGGATTCGTAAATAAGATCTCTGAGTACATTTCCAAGAAGGTTGCAGATAAGCTTTCCGGAATGTGCAAGACAAAGAGAGAAGACTATGAGAAATACTGGGATAACATCAGCCCGTTCATCAAGTTCGGATGCCTGAAAGATGAGAAATTCTGTGACAAGATGAAAGATGCCGTGCTGTTCAAGAACCTGGATCACAAGTATCTGACACTGAAAGACTGCATCGAGGCAAATGGCGGAACAGTCGAAGATCCGAATGCCAAGACAGAGGAAAACAAAGCAGATGATCAGAATACTGAGAAGAAAGAAGAAGACAAGACGATCATCTACTATGTATCCGATGAGATCCAGCAGAGCCAGTACATCAACATGTTCAAGAACCAGGGCATGGATGCAGTGATCCTCGGACATAACATTGATTCGCCATTCATCACACAGTTAGAGCAGCGCAATCAGAACATCAAGTTCCAGAGAATCGATGCTGATGTAACAGCAGGTGCAAAGGAAGAAGTTGCCGAAGAGGACAAAGAAGCATTCCAGAAGACTTCTGACAGCCTGGTAGAGATCTTCCGTAAAGAACTTGGCAATGAGAATCTGGATGTGAAGATCGAGAAATTAAAAGATGAAAATGTTGCTTCTATGATGACACTGTCTGAAGAGAACCGCCGTATGCAGGAAATGATGAAGATGTACGGTATGAACGGAATGGATATGGGTACAACAAGTACACTGATTCTGAATGCAAATCATCCGCTGGTTCAGTATGTGGTTGATCATAAGGACAGCGAGAATACAAGTATTATCTGCAAACAGTTATATGATCTGGCAATGCTGGCACATAAGCCGCTGAATCCGGAAGAGATGACTGCGTTTGTGAAGAGAAGTAATGAGATTATGATGCTGCTTACGAAGTAAGGTGGTTTGTGGGTGGAAGCGGGGATGTGCCTGCGTGGAGGGTGTCGAATGGGGACGCCAACCGGGTGTGTATCCTGCTTCTGCCGCGACCGTTTCGCCGGCAGGCTGTAGAAGTGAAAAAGCCGTGTGGCTATGGAACCGGACATATTCGGTGAAAAGACTTGATGTCTTTTCGCCTCAGATGTCCTTTCCGGTCTGACTTGAGGTCAGCCCGGAATCCATAGCCACACGGCTTTTTCGCTTAACAGCCTGCAACGGCTCACAGTATGCAGCAGAAGCAGGATACACACCCGGTTGGCTGGAATTTGGTGTGCACGCAGAACGCTTTGCGGCGTATCCACCCGGGAGTAGGTCGGGCATTATGGTTCCCTGGAGGGAAATTAGTAGTCTCCTTCGATGGCTTTTGCTTTCAGAATGGCTTTTGCTTCACTGTCCCATTCTCTTTCGATGGATTTATCCATCGTGAAGGTGTTCAGGGAAGTGCCGGTGATGCATTGCAGATTCTGACCGTCGTAATGGAAGTTGAGGTACAGACCCTGGATTTCTTCCGGGCGGTAGCCGGTAAGGCCATGAGTGGTCAGAAAGTCTGGAATCTGGTCGTCCGGGAGGGATAGGACGATCTTGAATCCCAGAGGGGTGCGTTTGCCGCGGATGATCTGGAAACAGAAGTCGCGGATTTTTTCCCAGCGTGAATAGGATTCTTCCGGCTTTTCATCAAAGAAATCTTCCTGCAGGAAGCCATTTATGGTGAATTTGTTAAAGGTAGTGAATTCTCCTTCGATGAAAAGGAAGGTATCAAAGGTATCTTTTAACAGAAGATGTGACATGCAGTTTTTCGCGGATAATTGGTATACGTTCATAAAGGAAACCTCCTGTAATGCTTAGTTTTTTATCCAATATTATAGCACAAAAAAGGATATAAATTGACATGCTAATAAAAAAATTGTAAAATTAATTAGATATACATTTATAATAGGTAAGCTTGCAAAAGAGGAGAAAATTTTGTGAAAATAGATAAAAATAGGAAAGATACAGAGAATATAGAGGAAAATGTGCCAGAGAAAGAGCCGGATCACGTACTCAGGACTGCGGTAATGCTGGCGGTAGTAATTCTTGTGATCGGAGGAATTATTGTTGCAGTACGCCTGAATCATCCGAAAGAGGATACGTCCCAGGGGACAAAAGTGCTGGCAGAGATGAACGATGTGGATGTGGCGAAAGTAAATAAGAAGATCCAGAAGCTTGAAAAGGCAGAACGTAAAGCAAAGCAGGAAGAAGATGACCGTCCGGCAAGTGAGAAATTTGCAGACTGTCTGGTACTGGGAGATTCCATCACACAGGGATTATATGAATATGGTGTGCTGGATCAGGCGAATGTACAGGCAGACAGGGGAACAGAAGTTTCAGAAGTCAACAATAAAAAAATTGAAGAACATGTGGCAAAGGCAAAGGAAATGAAGCCTTCTGTACTTTTCCTTTCATATGGAATGAATGATATTGAAACAGAAAATGGAAGTACAGATAGATTTATAGAGTCATACCGGTTGGTCATTGAAGATTTGAAGAGTGCACTTCCGGATACAAAGATATATGTGAACAGTATTCTTCCGGCAGCACAGTCAGCAATTGACAAAAGACCAGTATTTGCGAACATTCCGGAATTTAACAAACAGCTGAAGAAATTGTGCAAAAAAGAAAAGATTACATTTATAGATAATACGGATCTGGTAAAGCAGGAATATTATGCCAGTGATGGAATCCATATGTCACCATCCTATTATACAGAATGGGTGAACCACATGGCGGAGGTCGCAGAGTTATAATGAGAAAAGGAAGAATAGATATTATTAATATATGTAAATACCTGATGGTGATCGCACTGATCGCATATGTGGTATTTCTGATTTCCAGAGAAGGAAATAATACCGCATCGGTAGATACGATTGAAAAGAACATTACAAAAGCCGTATCGGTAAAAGGTATGAAAAAAGGAACAACACAGGATCTGAAGAAGTATTACGGGCTGAATGCCAATGATTATGACGGAACAATGCTGTATATACCGGATGACGTTATGAGTGTGAATGAGATACTCGTTATAAAGGTAAAGGACGAAAGTCAGGTGGAAGCGGTAGAAGCTGCGGTAGAAGGGCGTCTGGCAACACAGAAGAAGAGTTTTGAAGGATATGGGGTTGAACAGACAAAACTTCTGAAATCTGCCATTGAAGAATCCAAAGGTTACTATGTGCTGCTGGCTGTTTCAAAAGAAGCGGACCGTATTGATACGGCATTTAAGAAAAGTATTCATTAAAAAACGAAGGAATTAGAGAGATGTTATTTAGCAGTATTGTATTTTTATTTACATTTTTGCCAATTGTGCTGATCCTGTACTATGTGCTGCCGGCAATGTTCCGGAATCCGGTATTGCTGCTTGCCAGTCTGGTGTTTTATGCGTGGGGAGAGCCGATTTATATTTTCCTGATGATCTTATCCATCTTGTTTAATTATTTCAGCGGACTTGATATTGCAAGAAACCTGAAAAACAAACAGATGGCCAAGAGAAGTCTGGTGTTCAATATTATAGTCAATATCGCAATATTGGGATTTTTTAAATATGAAGGATTCGTACTGGATTCACTGAATGCGGTGCTTCCGGTACATATTTCATACCATCCGCTTGCATTGCCGATTGGTATATCATTTTATACATTCCAGATCCTGTCATACATCATTGATGTGTACAGGGGGAATGTAAAAGTACAGAAGAACCTTCTGAATTTTGCATTGTATGTAACCATGTTCCCACAGCTGATCGCCGGTCCGATCGTGCAGTATGCAGATGTGGATGAACAGCTTGCGAATCGTAAACTTTCATGGAATAAGTTTGGAGAAGGCTGCATGTATTTTATCCGTGGACTTGCAAAAAAAGTATTACTTGCAAATACTTCGGGAATGATATTTACAGAAGTAACCGGACTTGGAAAGGGAAATGTATCGGTTCTGACTGCATGGCTTGGAGCATTTGCATATATGTTCCAGATTTATTTTGATTTCAGCGGATATTCGGATATGGCAGTCGGACTTGGAAAGATGTTCGGATTTGAATTCTGTATGAACTTTAATTATCCATATATAGCAAAGAGTATTACCGAGTTCTGGCGCAGATGGCACATCTCTCTCAGCAGCTGGTTCAGAGATTATGTATATATTCCGCTTGGCGGTAACCGTGTATCGAAGATAAAGCATATCCGTAATCTTCTGATCGTATGGTTCCTGACTGGACTGTGGCATGGAGCAGCATGGAATTTCGTGGCATGGGGACTTTATTATGGCGTAATTCTGATTATTGAAAAATACATTCTTTCACCGGTATTGGAGAGAATTCCTGGATTCTTCCGGCATATTTACAGTATTGTACTGGTGGTGATTGGCTGGGTGCTGTTCTTCAGCCCGTCTTTCGGACAGGCGGCCGGTTATGTAGGAAGGATGTTCGGGGCAGGAACGAATGGAATTGTAGACAGAGAGAGTCTGTATCTTCTTACGACCAATCTCGTATTGTGGGTGATAATGATTATTGGCTCAACACCGCTGGTTGAGGTAAGATACCAGCATATGCTGAGATCAAGAAAATGGAATACGACGATCATCAACGGTATGGTGTATGCAGTGCTGTTTATCTTATGTGTTGCGTATCTGGTAACGGAGACATATAATCCGTTCCTGTATTTCAGATTTTAGGAGTAAAAATGAACGAATCGAGAAAGAAAAGAGAAAGAAGAAGAGAAGTGCAGAGAAATAAAGTAATAGGTCTGATATTTATAGTAATGATGGTCGCTTTCTGCGGTGTGAATCTTATGACGGGAGACCGGGAATTTTCTTCAAAGGAAAACAGGACACTGGAACAAAAACCGGAACTGACATTTTCAGGGATAGAAAGTGGAAGATGGATGGAGCAGTACGAATCCTATGTATCCGACCAGTTTGCCGGAAGGGACTTCTGGGTATCGTTAAAAAGCCGTGTGGATCTGCTCGCAGGAAAGAGAAAGTCGAACGGGGTGTTCAAGGGAAAAGACAGTTATCTGCTGGAAGATATTGCAATACCGGATGAAGATCAGCTGCAGGAAAATCTGAGCGCAATGAAACAGTTTCAAAAACAATATAAAGATATACCGATGTACATGATGCTGGTTCCGAATGCGGCAAATATCGAATCTGACAAGCTTCCGGGTTATGCTGTTACTGCAGATCAGGACCAGCAGTTCCAGCAGATTCAGAGTACACTGGAAAATGCATTTACCTGGGTAGATGCCGGCAGTATACTGAAAAAGCACAAATCCGAAGAACTTTATTATCATACAGATCATCACTGGACAACACTTGGTGCATATTATGGATACCAGGCACTGGCGGAAACGATGAAGCTGGATACCTCAAAGGCGCCGAAGATGAAATCTTATGCTGTCACGAATTCATTTAATGGAACCTTATCTTCTACGAGCGGATATGAGACCGGCTATGAAGAGCCGATTTATATCTATGCACCGGAAAATCTGAAGAATTCTACACAGGTTGTGGTGAATAATGTGAATGAAAAGAAGAAGACGGCGACACTTTATGATCCTTCAAAGTTAAAAGAAAAGGACAAGTATGCGTTGTTCCTTGGAGGAAATTATCCGATCCTGGACATTAAAACGACAGCGGATTCAACAGACAGGCTTCTGCTCGTGAAGGATTCTTACGCGAACAGCCTGATTCCATTCCTGACATCATATTACAGAGAGATCATTGTAGTTGATCCAAGGTATTATTATGATGATATCAGTGATGTAATGGAGAAGCATGATATTACAAGTGTATTATTCCTGTATAATGGAAATACATTTGTGAAGGATAACAGTATCAGCGGGGTATTACAGAATGATTAGACTGAATAAATATTTGAGCGAAGCCGGGGTGTGTTCCAGAAGAGAAGCAGACCGGCTGATCGATGCAGGAGCTGTGACAGTGGATGGAAAGACGGCAGTGCCCGGCATGAAGGTAGAAGACGGACAGGAAGTCCGTGTAGGAAAAAAAGTAATCAAAAGTAAGACGAAGAAGACGGTCCTGGCAGTGTACAAACCTGCCGGGATTGTTTGCACAGAAGATAAAAGGGAGAAAAAGAATATCATACGGTTCCTGAATTATCCAATCCGTGTGACCTATGCAGGAAGACTGGATAAGGATTCGGAAGGACTTCTGATCATGACAAATGACGGAGATCTGATCAATGGTATGATGCGTGCAAGATTTGCACACGAGAAAGAATATAAGGTCACAGTCAATAAAGAAATCACACCGGAATTCATGGAAAAGATGAGTCAGGGGGTACGCATCCGGGATAAGGAAAAGAATCTGGATGCAGTGACCAGACCTTGTAAGGTAAAAAAGATTGGAAAGTATACATTTTCCATCATACTGACACAGGGGCTGAACAGACAGATCCGGCGTATGTGCGAGGCTCTTGGATACAAGGTGACTACACTAAAGAGGATCCGGATCATGAATGTGGAACTTGGCAATCTGAAACCGGGACAGGTAAGAGAATTAACAGAACAGGAGTTAAAGGAATTATATGGGACAGTCAAAGAACGAGAGAATGCAGGAATTAGTAGAACTTCTGAATAAAGCGTCCAGAGCATATTATCAGGACGCACAGGAGATCATGAGCAACTACGAATATGACAGATTGTATGATGAACTGCAGGGGCTGGAAAAGGAACTTGGAATTACATTGTCAAACAGTCCGACGGTTAATGTCGGATATGAAGTGGTCAGTGAACTTCCGAAAGAAAGGCATGAAAGTCCTATGCTTTCACTGGATAAGACAAAGGAAGTGGAAGAACTTAAGAACTTCGTCGGCGATCAGAACGTACTGATGTCATGGAAGATGGACGGACTGACGGTTGTGCTGACATACCGTGATGGGAAGCTTTATAAGGCAGTCACACGTGGAAACGGAGAAGTCGGAGAAGTAGTTACGAACAATGCAAAGGTATTCAAGAATGTACCGGTGCAGATCGCTTATCAGGGAGAGCTGATCTTAAGAGGAGAGGCTGTGATCGGTTATCATGATTTCGAGAAGATCAATGAAGAGATTGAAGATGTAGATGCAAAATATAAGAATCCGAGAAACTTATGCAGCGGTTCGGTCAGACAGCTCAATAACCAGATTACAGCAAAGCGTAATGTTATGTTCTATGCATTTACACTGGTCCAGGCAGACGGAGTTGATTTCCAAAATTCCAGAGCCTGTCAGATGGAATGGTTGAAATCGCAGGGATTTACGACAGTAGAATATCATATGGTGACCAGAGATACAGTGGAAGAAGAGGTTGCTAAATTTTCGTCTAAGATCAGCGAAAATGATTTCCCTTCTGACGGACTTGTGTTATCATATGACGATATAGCGTATGGAAGATCGCTGGGAAGAACGGCGAAATTCCCGAGGGATTCTTTTGCGTTCAAGTGGCAGGATGAGATCAGAGAGACGACATTGCGTGAGATTGAATGGAGTCCGTCGAGAACGGGACTGATCAATCCTGTTGCGATCTTTGATCCGGTGGAGCTGGAAGGAACAACCGTCAGCCGTGCAAGTGTCCACAATATCAGTATTATGGAAGAACTGGAGCTTGGAGTCGGTGATAAGATCGAAGTCTATAAGGCGAATATGATCATTCCGCAGATTGCAAAGAATCTGACAAGAAGCGGAGTAAAAGATATTCCGGAAAAATGTCCGGTCTGTCAGGGTGAGACAAAGATCCGTCAGGTGGGAAATGCAAAAGCATTATACTGTACGAATCCGGAATGTCAGGCAAAGCATGTGAAATCATTTGCATTATTCGTAAGCAGAGATGCACTTAATATAGAAGGATTATCGGAAGCAACACTGGAAAAATTCATTTCCAGAGGATATATCCACACATTTGCTGATATCTTCCATCTGGATCAGTACAAAAAAGAGATTCAGGAAATGGAAGGATTTGGAGAAAAATCATATAAGAAACTGATCGACAGTGTGGAAAAAGCGAGAACGACTACCCTGCCGAGAGTGATCTATTCACTGGGAATTGCAGGAATTGGTCTTGCCAATGCAAAAGTTATTTGCAGAGAATTGAAATATGATGTAGAATCTCTTCTGAAGGTTACAGAAGAAGAGTTAAATGAGATCCAGGGAGTGGGAGAAGTTCTGGCAAAGGCGTTCGTCGGATATTTTTCAGATGCAAATCATGTGGAGAATTTCAGAAAGCTTTTAGAGGAACTGACGATCCCGGAGGAGACGGTAACAAAGAAACAGATTTTCGAAGGTGTCAACTTTGTGATCACCGGAAGCGTAACGCATTTTGCAAACCGCGGTGAGGTGAAAGAACTGATCGAAAGTCTGGGAGGAAAGGTGACAGGATCGGTAACGTCCAAGACGAATTATCTGATCAACAATGATGTGACCAGTACATCCTCCAAGAATAAAAAAGCGAATGAGCTGGGGATCCCGATCATTTCCGAAGAGACATTTCTGGAACTGGTGAACCAGGGGGAAGAATAGAAGAACAAAAGACAGAGTGAAATACGTGGAAGAGATAATGAGAAGGAGAGAATAATGGCGAATCAGGACGATAACAACAATCAGGAGATTGAAAAAGTAGAAGATGTTGAAGTAGAGACAAACACGAATACATCTGATACAGATCATTCGAATAATAAGAAACAAAATGATGACGATGGCTATGAAAAAGTCTGCTTTTTATGCAGACGTCCGGAAAGTGTTGCCGGAAAAATGATTGAACTTCCGAATCGTATCTGTGTATGTAATGACTGTATGCAGAAGAGTTTTGATGCTATGACAAACGGACCGATGGATTACAGCCAGCTGATGAATATTCCGGGTGTGCAGGTATTCAATATGTCTGATATGGAACAGAGCATTCCAAAACAGCAGAAGATCAAGAAGAAAAAAGAAGGCGAAGAATATAAGCCGTTGGTAGATATTAAGAATCTTCCGGCACCGCATAAGATCAAAGCAAAACTGGATGAGTATGTGGTAGGTCAGGAGTATGCTAAGAAAGTGATGTCTGTTGCGGTATATAATCATTATAAGCGTGTGGCAACGGATTCGATGGATGATATTGAGATTGAGAAATCCAACATGCTGATGATCGGACCGACAGGTTCCGGTAAGACGTATCTGGTAAAGACACTGGCAAGGATCCTGGATGTCCCGCTTGCGATCACAGATGCCACCTCTCTTACAGAGGCTGGATATATCGGTGATGATATCGAGAGCGTTGTATCCAAATTGCTTGCGGCAGCAGACAATGATGTGGAGAAGGCAGAACAGGGAATCATCTTCATCGATGAGATCGACAAGATCGCAAAGAAGAAGAATTCCAGCCAGCGTGATGTAAGCGGCGAGTCCGTACAGCAGGGAATGCTGAAGCTTCTGGAAGGAAGTGACGTGGAAGTTCCTGTCGGGGCAACGAGCAAGAATGCAATGGTTCCGCTGACAACTGTGAATACAAGAAATATCCTGTTCATCTGTGGAGGTGCATTCCCGGATCTGGAAGGTATTATCAAAGAACGTCTGACGAAACAGGCAGCAATCGGATTCGGTGCAGATCTGAGAGATAAATATAATAACGATAAAGAGATTCTCAAAAAAGTCACAACAGAAGACTTACGTGCATTTGGTATGATACCGGAGTTCTTAGGACGTCTGCCGATCGTATTTACCTTACAGGGTATGAGTGAAGATATGCTGGTAGAGATATTAAAAGAGCCTAAGAATGCAATCCTGAAGCAGTATCAGAAGCTGCTTGCGTTAGATGAAGTAAAACTGGAATTTGATGATGGTGCGCTTCATGCGATTGCAAAGAGAGCAATGAAGAAAGATACCGGAGCAAGAGCGCTTCGTGCGATTATCGAAGAGTTCATGCTGGATATCATGTATGAGATCCCGAAGGATGACAATATAGGAGAGGTTGTCATTACCAAAGAATATATTGAGGGAACCGGAGGACCGGTGATAATGTTGAGAGGTCAGGAAGTCCCAAGAATTCAATAATACATTTTACATATAGTATGCTAAGAGAGCTGCCAGTGGCAGCTTTTGGCATGCCACGGCATACAGAAGAATCTGCTATTAGAAGGGGTTCTGTATGCAAGGAGATATAACTTTACTTGAGGAAGAATGGAGGAAAAAAGGAATGGAGGAATTATCAGCTATTCCAATCTGGCTCTGCATACCCTTTGCAGGGCTGTTACTCAGTATTGCAGTGATGCCTCTGATCAAGCCGGAATGGTGGGAAAAACATCAGCCGCTGGCAGTTGCATTCTGGTCAGTACTTTTTATCATTCCGTTTACTGCGAAGTACGGAATGTTTACAATGGGCGAGACCGTTCTGGAATGTGTGGTAAATGATTATCTGACATTTATCATCTTATTGTTCGGTCTGTTCTGTGTAGCAGGTAACATTACAATTGACGGTGAGTTTGCCGGATCACCGAGGATCAACACGGCACTGTTTGTTCTGGGAACACTGCTTTCCAGCGTGATCGGAACGACCGGATCCAGTATGCTTCTGGTACGTCCGTTTATTAAGATGAATTCATGGAGAAAAAGAAAGAGTCACATCATGATCTTCTTTATCTTCCTGATCTCGAACATGGGAGGATGTCTGACACCGATCGGAGATCCGCCGCTTCTGATGGGATTCATGCGTGGAGTTCCATTTTTCTGGAGCATGAAACTGTTCCATATACTGATCTTTAATATGATTATTTTATTGACAGTATTCTATTTTCTGGACAGACGAGCTTACAGAAAAGATATCGCAGAAGGTAGAAAACCGGATATCAGAGAGCCGGGAACACATTTTAAAATCGTAGGACTTCATAATCTGATCTATGTTGCGATGATCGTCGGAGCCGTAATCTTAAGCGGAATGCTTCCTGGTATGTCTGCATTCCAGAATGCGGACGGCACGGTAAAAGGAATCCACATTCTTGGAGAAGTGACACTGGGATTCCCGTCTGTGATTGAGATTGTGATCATTCTTCTGGCGGCACTGTTATCATTCAAGACGACGAAAGAAGAAGTCCGTATCCGTAACCATTTTACCTGGGGAGCAATTCAGGAAGTTGCGGTTCTGTTCATCGGGATCTTTATTACGATGCAGCCGGCTCTGATGATCCTGAAAGCCAATGGTGCAGAGCTTGGTATCAACAAGCCGTTTGAAATGTTCTGGGCAACCGGAGCATTGTCAAGCTTTCTGGATAATACACCGACCTATCTGGTATTCCTTACAACAGCGGGAGCACTCGGATTCAAGAGCGGTGTTGCAACTACGCTTGGTACGGTTCCTGTCAAGATGCTGGAGGCAATCTCCTGCGGAGCAGTATTCATGGGAGCCAATACCTATATTGGAAATGCGCCGAACTTCATGGTAAAATCCATGTCAGACGAAAACGGTGTGCGTATGCCGTCGTTCTTCGGATACATGGCATGGTCACTGTCATTCCTGATACCGGTATTTATTATCGATATGCTGGTATTCTTTTTGTAAGGGGAGGTGCGGAACATGGAAAATAAGAATAAATACTATGACATAGCGGAACCGATCTATGATCTGGATGGAGAGGTCTATGAATGTGTAGGCTCTTCTCTTGGCCGTACTTTTACAGGAGATAAGCGTACCTGTGTGGACAGTCTGGTTAAGCTGATGCGCACCAAACCACAGGGCCATCTGTTAAGAAGTGAACTTGCGCTGATCAGTAATATGGCGCGTACGATCCGTAAGGACGAAGACCGTTCCAGACTGATGAGAAGATATGATGAGATATTAAAAGAGATCGCAGAACTGCCGACAAGCTTTGGTAAAGTAGAGATTCTGGATGAAAACAGAGCAAAGTTAAATACAGCCAATCTGCGCCAGAAATTCTCCAAGGATGATCATCTGATCATCTGTATCGGACGAACACATGGAAGTGCGGGTAACGATATTGGATTCGCACTGGCGGATGCACTCAGGATCAACTATTATGATGCAGAGATCTTCAATGAAGTGCTGAGACGTCTGGATGCTGAGAAAGATTCTGTTGTAGACGTAGCAGATCTCGGAACGAATGAGATTGAGAACAAGTATCAGGGATCCGGAAGAACACTGAAGGAACGTCTGAAAGACTTTGACCGTTATCACGGCCTGACAAAAGAGGATGCGATCTTCTTTAATCAGAGTGATCTGATCTGCAAGATGGCAAAAGAAGAAGATTTTATTGTTATGGGACGATGTGCGGATGTAATACTGGCGAATAATCATATTCCACATATCAGTATTTTTATTACGGCGCCTTTTGAACAGCGTGTGCACAGAGTCATGGAAGTCAATGATCTGGATCATAAAAAAGCGGAACGCCTGTTGAAGAAGATTGACCGTCAGCATGCGAAATACTATAATTTCTATACCGGCCAGAAATGGGGAGATGCCATGAACTATGATATCTGTTTTAACAGTGCAAGTTATGGTATCGAGGAATCAGTTGATATTATTGAACGTATGCTGAACCAGCATACAAATGCATAAAAGTATTAATGAATGAGAAGAAGTCTTTCATATACATAGAACAAATGTATAGGAAAGGCTTTTTTTTATTGCAAGACAGATGTAAAGAAAAGATATTGTCGGAAGACTACTGGGATTTTATTATCCCGTTATACCGGGATGAGGAGTTGGAAGAGGTAGATCCGGAACGGATCTGTATACAGGAACTGGATTTTGGATATAAAAGTGTATCGGTAGACAGCCGGATATTACTTCCGTTATCATTCCGCCAGTACTGGTACAACACGATACCGAAGTGCTATACGCTTCTGGATATGCAGCCGTTAGATGCGGCAGGGATCATTACACTGCAGAATTATCCGACGTTGCAGCTTATGGGTGAGGGGATTATGATCGGTTTTCTGGATACCGGGATCGATTATGCCAATCCGGTATTCCGGAATCTGGATGGAACAACACGGATCACCGGAATCTGGGATCAGACGATCCAGGACGGAGAGCCGCCGGAGGGATTCCTGTATGGAACAGAATATACGGAAGAGCAGATCAATGTAGCACTTCGAATGGAGAATCCGGAAGAACTGGTCCCTTCGGAAGATACAGACGGGCATGGAACCTTTGTTGCAAGTGTGGCTGCAGGAAGCGCAGAAAGCAGCGGACGTTTTATCGGGGCGGCTCCGGAGGCGGCAGTTGCAATGGTAAAGTTAAAACCGGCCAAAAATTATCTGAAAGAATTCTTTGCCATAGCAGACGATGCACGATGTTATCAGGAAAATGATATTCTGACCGGACTGAGGTATCTGAATGAGCTGGCACGCAGGCGGGGGATGCCGCTTGTAATCTGTATGGCAATTGGGACCAGCTTCGGAGGACATAACGGCGATTCCCTGCTTGCCGGTATTCTGGACAGTTATGCACTTTTAAGAAACCGGTGTGTGGTAACAGGAACCGGAAATGAAGCGGCGCAGAGGCATCATTATTATGGAACATTTACAGATACACAGGATATACAGACGGCAGAAATAAGGGTGGGGGAAGGTACGGACAGCTTTGTGACAGAATTATGGAGTACCCTTCCGAATATTGTGACGGTGTCGGTCACATCGCCTTCCGGAGAACGTACCGGTCAGGTTCCGGTACGTCTGGGATATCTGTTTGACTTTGTATTTGCTTTTGAACGGACATCTGTTACGGTGGAGTACAGGCTGCTGCAGGAGAATAATGATGCGCAGCTTGTATTCATACGGTTCCAGAATGCAGTGCCGGGAATCTGGAGAATAGAAGTACAGCCTGTAATGCAGACACAGGGAGATTTTCATATGTGGCTTCCAATGAGAGAATTTCTTAAAGGAGAAGTATATTTTCTGGAATCAAATCCGGATACCACATTTACAGAGCCGGCGGGAGGAAGGAATACGATGACGGTATCTTATTATAACAGCCGGGAGAATGCAGTTGATATTAATTCTGGCAGGGGGTATACTAGAGATGAAAGAATCAAACCGGATTATGCTGCGCCGGGAGCAGCGGTTACAGGTGCAATACCTGGCGGGGGATTCAGAGACCGGACCGGTTCAAGCGCAGCAACAGCAATTGCGGCGGGAGGATGTGCACTGATCATGAAGTGGATCAGTGAGCAGCCGGGAGCCAGGGGAGCATCATCCAGTCAGGTAAGGAATATTATCGTGATGGGTTCGCAGAAGCTTCCCACGATAAAATATCCAAATACGCAGTGGGGATATGGGACGATGAATCTGTATCGTTCACTGGATATTTTAAGACGGCTGTAAAGAAGACGAGATAAGGAGAGGATACCAATGGCAGATTTTTTTGAAGAATTCAGCAGAAGAGTTTCAGATGTTGCAAGTGACATCACAAAGAAGACAGGAGATACACTGGAGATTCAGAAGATTAAAAGTAATGTACGTTCATTAAAGAGAGCGAATGAAAGAGATCTTGCTGATATCGGACGTATGGTATATGAAAAGTTCCAGAGTGGGGAAGTGTCAGATATGGATTATGTAACACTCTGCGAAGAGATTGAAAAACGTGAAGAAGAGATTGAAAAGCAGGAAGAAGAGATCGTAAAGATCCAGGGAGAAGTATAGATGCACACACGCATACCGGGTGCGGTCGGAACATTATTTGCTCTTGATATGGCTGTGAAACAGTACATAGAAGAAAATGTAAGTGAGACAGAGGAGAAAAGCTTTTGCGGGACAAAAGTCCTGATCAGGAAGGTATATAATAAGGGATTTGCATTTAATTCCATGGATTCCGAGCCGGATAAGGTAAAGAAGGCTTCTGTGATAACGACGGCAGCAATCCTGCTGCTGACACTGGCAGAATCATTCCGGGATGGTCATAAGATGAATAAGGCGGCATTGACGCTGCTGAGTGCAGGGGCTCTCAGTAATACTTATGACCGGATTGTCAGAGGTAAAGTAGTGGACTACATTGGTATAAGATCTGAACATAAGATATTAGGGGATGTAACTGCGAATCTGGCAGATGTCTACATTCTGATGGGATCGGTTCTGATGTGGATGAGAAAAATCGGAAAACGATAATCAGAAAGTCTGACAGAAAATAAAATATTGAAAAAATGAAACACTATGTTCTATCTGTAAAAAGATGGAACATAGTGTTTTTGCATCGTCATGCGTTCGAAAGAAGCTGCCAGTGGCAGGTTCTGTAGATTATATAACAAAGTATGCAAGATAAGTGCTTCTGAATTTGGGCATGAAAAAAGCGGGTGATGGGAATCGAACCCACGTATCCAGCTTGGAAGGCTGGTGTTCTACCATTGAACTACACCCGCAAAATATGTTATAAATCGGGGTGACAGGATTCGAACCTGCGACCTCCTGGTCCCAAACCAGGCGCTCTAGCCAAGCTGAGCCACACCCCGATATGTTGTTGCGTCCTTAAGACAAGATGTATAATATCATGATTATAGATAAAATGCAAGCAGAAATTGAAAAAAATTATAAATAAATTGAGATATAGTCCGAATTGTTGAAAAAATAGTGTAAATAAGAAAATTTAGAGTTGTATTCGGAAAAGCATTTTTAGAAAAAGTTAAGTTGTATCTGCGGACATACTGTTGTATAATTAAGAACGATGTCGAAAAATGCTTTCGATCAGATGATTTAGGAAACAAGGAAAAAGAATTTTGAAGATTTTCAAAAGAAGAGGACTGAATTGACAGATGGAAGAGATTAATCATACAGAAGAACAGCAGACGGAAAACAAGGCTTCTCTTTCAAATGGTGCAAGAAGGAATCAGATTTTAAGACGTATAGCAATAGCAGGTGTGATAGCAGCAGTGATAACTGCTGCTTTTACTGGCTATTATCTGCACCAGGAACGTGTGGAAGAGAAGAAACAGGAAGAAGTATTGAAGGCAGAAAAGGCCAGAAAGCAAAAAGAAGCAAAAACGAAAAAAGAAAAGACAGAAACAGAAGAACAGAAGTTAGAACGTGTCCGCAGTCAGGCAGAGGAACAGGGAGTTCCTCAGAATGTGATTGAGCTGTTGGACAAGAATGCAGAGACAGTAGATTTTGTGGCTGATTATGAGAAGAAAAAGGATAAGCCTTATGCAGATACAATAGGAGCAGATCTTTCGAAAGGCGGAATCCCTGAACTTTTACAGTGGGATGAGCGCTGGGGATATGCCCCGTACGGAACAGGAATTGTTGCAACCAGCGGATGCGGACCTACGTGTATGGCGATGGTGGCAGCAGGAATGAATCAGGATGCATCCATTACTCCGGCGAAGGTAGCAGCATATGGAACCGAACACGGTTATGTGGATGAAGAAAATAATACATACTGGAGGTTTATGGATGAGGCTGGTGCGAACTGGAACCTGAACAGCGTGGGCGGCCTGCTCTCTGAGGAACAGGTAAGTGCAGAACTGGCGCAGGGGCATCCGATCATCTGCAGCATGGGACCGGGAGATTTTACGCAGATCGGTCACTTTATTGTTCTGACCGGCTATGAGAATGGAAATGTAAAAGTAAATGATCCGTTCAGTATTAAGAATACGAATACAACATGGGTATTTGCCAATATCAAAGATCAGATCAAGGCGATGTGGACATTTTCAAAAAAATAAGACGTTCCATGTGGAAAAGTTCTGAAAGAACAGATGTAAGATGTGGAAAACTCTGGAATTTTTATAAAAAAAAGGGGAACTGAATATGAGATATGATTTTACAAAAATAATAGACAGACATGGCAAAGATGCGATTGCGGTAGACGGACTGGGAAAGAATCCCGGATTTGCACCGGAACCGCCAAAAGACGGATTCGATGTGATCCCAATGTGGGTGGCAGATATGAATTTTGAGACTGTTCCGACGATTCCGAAAGCAATCATGGACAGAGCGGTACATCCGGCATATGGATACTTCAGTCCGGTGGAAGAATATTATGATTCGATCATCCGCTGGCACAAGATCCGTAATAATGTAGAGGGACTGATGCCGGAGTATATCGGATATGAAAATGGAGTATTGGGTGGAGTGATCTCGGCACTGACCGCATTTGCCGCACCGGGAGACGCGGTACTTCTTCACAGTCCGACTTATATCGGATTTACGAACTGCATCACGGAGAATGGATATAAGATTGTACATAGCCCGCTGAAAAAGGACGAAAAAGGAATCTGGCGTATGGACTATGAAGATATGGATGCGAAATTAAAGGCGAATAACATCCATGTAGCGGTTTTCTGCAGCCCGCATAATCCGACCGGACGTGTATGGGAACGCTGGGAGATCGAAGAAGCAATGGAAGTATACAAGAATAACGAATGTGTCGTAATTGCGGACGAGATCTGGTCAGACCTGATCTTAAAAGGAAGCCAGCACATTCCGACACAGTCGATCAGTCCGGATGCCCGAAACCGTACAATTGCGTTCTATGCACCAAGTAAGACGTTTAATCTTGCAGGACTGGTAGGAAGTTATCATATTGTTTTTAACA
Organism: Dorea sp.; assembly: GCA_050873945.1. Lineage (GTDB taxonomy): Bacteria > Bacillota > Clostridia > Lachnospirales > Lachnospiraceae > Dorea_A. Next base: position 3,243 of record JBNMJT010000014.1, on the reverse strand, counting down.
GAATGCTGCGTGACCGTCTGGAAGCAAAATCCAGAAAATCACATTATAATACGATGAATGTGCTGTCCATGCATGCGCTGATCGGGGCTTATGAGGCAGAAGGATATACCTGGGTCAATGAACTGTGTCAGGTATTGTCGGAAAATGTGGATTATGCGGTTAATCATATCCGGGATTACTACAGAGGAATTGAGGTCAGCAAGCCACAGGGAACGTATATGCTATTCCTGGACTGCGAGGACTGGTGTACAGAAAATTACAAGTCACTGGATGAGCTGTTAAAGGCAGGATGGGATGTCGGTGTGGCATGGCAGGACGGAAGACCGTTCCATCAGGAATACGGAATCCGTATGAATCTGGCACTGCCGCTCAGCAGAGTGAAAGAAGCATTTGAGCGTCTGGATGAATATGTATTTCATGTGTAAGAATCTGGAAAATGCGTGATGAATACGGAGAAGTATAATACTGTAGATATTAACCGGATAAAATGATAAGGGAATGAAAGAAGTGAGAAAAATTGGATAATATTATTGTGTCGTTTAATGTAATCGCACCTGTATTCTTTCTTATGGTGTTAGGATATCTGCTGGTCAATTATACCTCTCTGGCAGACCGTAAGCTTACGAAACAGGCCAATGCGATCGTTTTTAAGATATTTTTGCCGTGTATGTTATTCTACAATGTCTATCAGAGCGACATCGGAGCGGAGATCCACAGCAGGATAAAACTGTGCATCTGGGCGGCAGGCGGACTTCTGATCCTGTTCGTGCTGCTCTGTCTGATCGTTCCAAAGGTTGTGAAGCAGGAAAATCAGCAGGGAGTCGTGATTCAGGGAATCTTCCGCAGCAATTACGTGATCTTCGGAGTTGCGGTTGTACAGAATATGTATGGACCGAAAAGCACAACAACGGCGGCAATCTTAAGTGCGATCCTTGTACCGATGTATAATTTCCTTGCAGTAGTCGCACTCTCAATCTTTGGAGAAAAGAGGGAGACGGACTGGAAGAAGATCATTCTCGATATTGTGAAGAATCCGTTGATCATATCTTCGGTACTGGGAATTATATTTTCATTAATTGGAATAAAACTTCCAACGGCAGTCGATACAACCGTACAGGATCTGGCGAAGCTGTCGACACCGATCGCCTTCATGATCCTGGGCGGTGATCTGGATTTTTCAAAAGTAAAAGGAAACTTAAAAGTTGCATCAGTAGTACTGACGATCAAGCTTGTGATTCTTCCACTTATTATGATTCCGATGATCGTCATGATGGGATACCGGGATGCGGATCTGTTGTCGGGACTGCTGGCATATCAGACTCCGGTTGCAGTATCCAGTTATATCATGGCGCAGCAGGCGGGAGCGGATGGACAGCTTGCCGGACAGCTGGTGGTGTTCTCATCGGTGCTTTCGATATTTACGTTGTTTGTGACGATATTCATATTGCGGACGATGGGACTGCTTGGGATTTAATGTATTAACTGAATTGACGATGGGTACTGATCGTGTCAAGTTTCCTGATTCAGATACTGGGATAATAAAAAAGTTGCTTCGGAATCATAATAATTTGAATAAAAACTTCCTGAAAAGTTGACTTCATCTTTCTATCGTAATAAAATTATGAAATGAGTATTTCAAAAGACAAGGACGTTACAACATGGAAAGAGATTTAACAACAGGAAGTGTATTTAAGACAGTCATTTATTTTTCACTGCCATACCTGTTATCGTACTTTTTACAGACGTTATACGGTATGGCAGATTTATTTATAGTCGGACAGTTTGGCGGTGTCAGCAGTACGACGGCAGTATCGATCGGAAGTCAGATCATGCATATGCTGACGGTTATGATCGTAGGGCTTGCGATGGGGGCAACGGTTATGATCGGGCGCTGTATCGGTGCAAAAGATTATAAGAAAGCATCGGAGACAATTGGAAACACGGCAACGATGTTCATGGGGATTGCGCTTGTACTTATGATTGTATTACTGGCAGCAGTCAGACCAATCGTCAGTGTGATGTCGACACCTGCTGAGGCAGTAGAAGGAACCATCCGTTATCTGACCATCTGCTTTATCGGAATTCCATTCATTACAGCTTATAACATTATCAGTGCAATTTTCAGAGGAATCGGGGATTCCAAAGGTCCGATGTATTTTATTGCGGTCGCATGTGCGGCGAATATCGGACTGGATTACTTGTTTATCGGAGTCATGGGGCTGGATGCAGCCGGAGCTGCGCTTGGAACGACAATCGCACAGGCGGTCAGTGTCATTGTTTCACTTACGGTGATCATAAAAAAAGGCACTGGAATCAAATTAAGAAAATCAGATCTTCGTCCGAAGAGACATACGATGAAAAATATATTGAAAGTCGGTGTGCCGGTTGCACTGCAGGATGGATTCATTCAGATATCGTTTATTGCAATTACAATATTTGCCAACCAGCGTGGATTAAATGACGCGGCGGCGGTAGGGATTGTGGAAAAGATCATCGGGATCCTGTTCCTGGTACCATCGTCCATGCTGTCGACGATATCGGCACTGGCATCGCAGAATATCGGTGCAGGCAAGCATGACCGTGCCCGTCTGACGTTACGCTATGTATTATGCATGACGGTTGGCTATGGATTTGTTGCGGCAACCATCGTACAGTTCGTATCCGTTCCGTTCGTCGGATTATTTACGAATGACGGAGCTGTACAGATCCTTGGAGGACAATATTTAAGAAGCTATGCGTGGGACTGTGTGTTTGCAGGAATTCATTTCTGCTTAAGCGGATATTTCTATGCGTATGGACTTTCTGTTGTATCGTTCATTCACAATTCAATATCGATCATATGTGCCAGAATCCCGCTGTCTTATTATGCGGCGACACATTTCCCGGACACCTTATTCCCGATGGGATGTGCGGCGCCTGCAGGATCGATCGTTTCGATCGTTATCTGTGTCGGAGTATTGAAGTGGATGGATAAGCATCCGGAAAAATATATGAAAAATAAAGGATAAATACTATGAGTAAGAATGAAAATAAGAAAAAGATACCGTATGTACAAAGTATTCTGATTGTAATACTGATCGCCATGGTAGTGACAATGATGGTTCAGATCAGCCATCTGCAGGGAACGGCAAGAGTTGTGAATTATGCTGGGCTAGTCAGAGGAGCTACACAGCGTACGGTGAAGTTGGAAATTACCGGAGATGAAAGAGATGATCTGATACATTACTTGGATCAGATCCTAAG